>CAMOGO010000040.1 GCA_946614075.1 uncultured Lachnospiraceae bacterium
AGACGACGACTGCCGCTTACGTGCGTGCCCCACCGTGCACTTGGCGAAGCGGAGCTATAGGCGAACGCTGAGCTTAGTGCAATGGTGCAAGCTCCGCGAAAAACGTAACGGTACGTAAGGTTCGCAGTCAGCAAAAGCTGCCTGCTCACCAAGTACCGACGTTTTTCAAGGCGCCGTCCGAGGTATAACATTGGCTGCCGCCTTTGCCAAGATGTATGGCAGGCTTCTGAAAGCCCAGCATACACTACGGCTGAGGCTGCTAAAAATGGATCGTTTTGCCGACAAACGGAGCTATGAACTAACGATAGCGTATCGTAACGGTGTTTACCTAAATGCACCACTGCACATTTCGCAGATCGAGCACCGTTGCACTAAGCTCAGCGTTCGCTTCCGCTCCGCTTCGCCAAGTGCACGGTGGGGCACGCACGTAAGCGGCAGTCGTCGTCTATGACTTGACTGCCGCTAAGTGCTCCGCTCCAGCGTCACCTGGGAGGTAAACATTGGCTGCCGCTTTTGCCAAGACGTATGGCAGGCTTCTGAAAGCCCAACACAGCAGTACCATAAAGGACTCGGGAAATGCTTCACCTCTTAAGGCGCCTTGAAAAACGTCGGTACTAGGCAAACAGACAGCTTTGCTGGCTGTGAGCCGTATGTACCGCTACGTTTTTCGCGGAGCGAGAGCGTCGCCGTAGAGGTGAAGCATTTCCCGAGTCCTATCGATACCCTCCAAGGGCTTTCAGAAGCCTTTCAAAAACCTTTCAAAAACCTTTCAGAAGCCTTCATGAATCCGCGCAAAAAACCGCTTGCAATCGGCGAGGCAGCGTGGTAAAATGAGTCGCTGTGATATATGAAACATCCTTGCTCCGGGGAGAGCCCGGGGCCAGAGACCAAAAGGAGGTAAAAGCATGAACAAGTATGAGTTAGCCCTTGTTATCAGTGCAAAACTCGAAGAGGAAGAAAAAGCAGCAGCTGTCGAGAAGGTCAAAGAGTACATCACTCGTTTTGGCGGCACTATAACAAACGTCGATGAATGGGGTAAGAAGAAATTAGCTTACGAGATTCAGAAAATGAAAGAAGGCTTCTACTATTTCATCCAGTTCGAGGCAAATGGCACCTGCCCCGCACAGCTTGAGAACAGCTTGCGGATTTACGAGCCTGCCATTCGCTATCTGATCGTCAGACAGGGCGAATAGTTGATGAAACAAAAGGAGATTGTATGAACAAAGTTATTCTCATGGGCCGTTTAACCAGAGATCCTGACGTGCGCTATTCCCAGGGAGATAATTCCATGGCAATCGCACGCTATACGCTTGCCGTAGACCGTCGTATGTCCAGACAGAACAACAATGGTGGTGAGCAGCAGCAGACCGCAGACTTTATTTCCTGCGTGGCGTTTGGACGTTCCGCAGAGTTCGCGGAGAAGTATCTGCATCAGGGCACGAAGCTTGTAGTCACCGGACGTATTCAGACCGGAAGCTACACGAACAGGGACGGTCAGAAAGTTTATACGACCGACGTAGTTGTGGAAGATCAGGAATTTGCAGAGAGCAAGAACGCAAGCCAGAATGGCGGTAATTACAGCAATGGTGGGAACGCTTCTTACAGCGGGAACAATAGTAATTACAGCAATGCCCCTCAGGGCGGCTTTGCACAGGAGCAGAGACGGGATACATCCCGCGCGTCCATCGGGGACGGCTTCATGAATATTCCTGACGGAGTGGAAGACGAAGGCCTTCCATTCAACTAGAATCTGAGAATGGAGGAAATACAGATGGCTTACAATAAGGCTGATAAAGCGGATGCCCCTATGAAGAGAAGACCGGGCACGATCCGCAGAAGAAAGAAAGTTTGCGTTTTCTGTGGCGATAAGAATGGTGAGATCGATTACAAGGATGTAGCAAAGTTAAAGAGATACGTCTCTGAGAGCGGCAAGATCCTTCCGAGACGTATTACCGGAAGCTGCGCAAAGCATCAGAGAGCTCTTACGACCGCTATCAAGAGAGCACGTCACCTCTCCCTTATGCCGTATCGTGTTGATTGATCCGTAGTCGGATAGGAAAGCACGTTCATATCTACGAATACAGACAGGAATAAAAGGCTGCCGCACGAATGTGCGGCAGTTTTTTATTGGGGGGTCAGACCCCGCAGACGGGGTCTGACCCCCTAACGTGCCCCCCTAAAGCGGTCGGCGATGATCAGGATGAGGCAGCCGGCGAAGAGGAGGCCGACGATCAGGATTGCGCAGTTGCGGAAGAATACCTCTGGGAGGATCTTTATGATCTCGTCTACGGCGGGGTCGAACAGCCAGTTGGTCTTCCCGGGGAAGAACAGGTGGTGGAAGGTGACGAAGGCGCGGTCAAAGTCCACGGCGCACAGGGCGGCGATGATCAGGAAGACAGCGATAAGGATCGTTCCTGCCCAGAAGGCGGGGCCGTGGCCCGCGAGGCGCAGGGCGGTGATCTGGGTTCTGCCGGCGCGGGCGTTTGCCCGCTGCTTTTGGTAAAAGGCGAAGCAGAGCAGGAGGATGGCGGACGAGATGATCAGGACCGTGAAGTCCAGGCGGAAGAGTACGGCGCAGTCTGCGAAGTGCTGCTTGCCGTCCTCCGACCAGGCGAGCTCGCCGGTGTCGAATTCTTCGCCAAAGACGCAGAAATCCATCATGTCATCGTAGGCTTCGCGGATGACGCTTTCCGAGTAACCGGTCCTGGCTGTGAGGTCGAGCCACCCGATGTGCGCGTAGAAAAAGGGCCTGCAAAGGAGCGGGGCCGCGATCGAGGCGCTCAGGACGAAAAGCATCAGGGCGATCGTGAGTATCAGGCTATAGAGTATGCTTGGCTTTTTTTCCATGGGAAATCCTTTCCGGCAGCCGGTTGCTGCCGGCCTTATTGTAGATGGTTTTCGAACAAGAATCAATGTGATATAGGATGGAATTTATGGCGATGCCAGGCGGTACTGGAAGGCAACCGGATTGTCATACGGCTTCTGAACAGACACTGGGGATTTTGGGTTGCCTGCGTGCCTGCGATCATGGTATACTTAGACTGCTGGAAAAGGCACATGGAGGACTCTATGAATAAATCAAAACGCATCAGCGGACGCCTGGCGGCCATGGCCAGACTCCCTATTATCGGCTTTATCACGATTGCTGTGCTCAGCGGTATTCTGCTCAGCATGGACCTGCCCTTTAACGGCATCTGGATCCTGCTCGCGGTGGCGGTTGCTTTTGCCATCGTAGCCGGTGTGCTGGCTTTGTCCCAGAATAGGACCGTCCTGGCGGACATGACGTCCTTCGCGGAGAATCTGAACGATCAGCTGCAGATCCAGTGTGAGAATCTGGAGCTGCCGATCGCGATGGTCGACGAGGAGGGTGAGATCCTCTGGCAGAATGAGCGCTTCCAGGTGATCTCCGGCAAGGAAACCAACCTGATCGAGCTGTTCCCGGAGCTTCACAAGCGTGATTTCCAGGGGTATGACCAGCACGAGAGCGTCTATGTCACAAAGGATACGCAGACCTATCGTCTGGACGCCCGGAATATCCCGGTCACCGGCCCCAATGTGGACAACGATCTCGTAAAGTCCGTGGCGGGCTCCCGGATTTCCGCCATTTACCTGTACGACGAGACCAGGCGGATCTACTGCGAGCAGGAGCTCGAGGATGAGAAAATGATCGCCGGTCTGATCTACCTGGATAATTATGACGAGGCGCTCGTCAGTGTCGAGGAGGTCCGGCGGACGCTCCTGGTGGCATTGATTGACCGGAAGATCAATCGTTTCTTCCAGAATATGGATGCGATCGTAAGGAAGACCGAGAAGGATAAATACTTTGTCGTTATCAAGCAGAAATACATCCAGGCTCTGAAGGAGGACAAATTTGGCATCCTGGACGATGTCAAGTCGGTCAATATCGGAAATGAGATGTCCGTTACCTTGAGCATCGGCATGGGCATGAACGGCGGCGACTACACGAAGAATTTCGAGTACGCCCGTACGGCGATCGATATGGCGCTTGCCAGAGGCGGTGACCAGGCCGTAGTCAAGGATGGCGACCGGATCCAGTATTTCGGCGGAAAGTCCCTGCAGGTTGAGAAAAATACGCGTGTCAAGGCCCGTGTCAAGGCGCACGCCCTGCGAGAGCTGATGGAGAATAAAGAGCGAGTGGTCGTCATGGGCCATAAGCTTGGCGATATCGACTGCTTTGGCGCGGCCATCGGTATTTACCGGTCGATGTCCGCCCTCGGCAAAAAGACCCAGATCGTCATCAACGATGTCACCAACTCGGTCCGTCCGCTGATGGATCAGTTCATCGGAAATCCGGAGTACCCGGAGGACCTGTTCTTAAAAGGAAATCAGGCCTACTCCCTGATGAATGAGGATACGGTGCTGGTCGTCGTCGACGTAAACCGGATCTCGATCACCGAGGAGGAGGGGCTTTTGCAGGCGGCCAAGACGATCGTCGTCTTTGACCACCACCGTCAGAGCAATGAGACGATCGACAACGCGGTCCTGTCCTATGTCGAGCCTTATGCGTCCTCGACCTGCGAGATGGTCGCGGAGATCCTTCAGTACATCTCCGAGAATGTCAAGCTGAAGCCGCTGGAGGCGAATGCTTTGTACGCCGGTATTGTCCTCGACACGAACAACTTCACCACGCAGACCGGTGTCCGCACCTTCGAGGCGGCGGCCTTCCTGAAGAGAAACGGCGCCGACGTCGTCAAGGTCCGCAAGCTGTTCCGCGACAATATGGAGGATTACAAGGCAAAGGCCATGGCCGTGCACAACGCCGAGATTTTCCGCGATTGCTTTGCCATCAGCATCTGCCAGGCGGATTCGAGCGAGAGCCCGACCGTCATCGGCGCTCAGTCGGCGAATGAGCTCTTGAATATCGTAGGCATCAAGGCCTCGATTGTTTTGACACAGTACAATGGCAAAATTTACATCAGCGCCCGTTCCATCGACGAGGTCAATGTCCAGCTGATCATGGAGAAGCTGGGCGGCGGCGGACATTTGAGCAATGCGGGTGCGCAGCTGGTGGGCTGTACCCTGGAGGAGGCCAAGGCGCTGATCAAAGAAACCCTCAGCCAGATGTTAGCTGATGGGGATATCTAGAAAGCAAAGTGAAAACCAATTTCATCCGATGGTTGGATGACGTAGTGAGTCAGGAGGTATATGATTATGGAAATTGTTTTATTACAGGATGTCAAGTCGCTTGGTAAGAAGGGTGAGCGTGTGAAGGTCAGCGATGGCTATGCGCGTAATTTCATCCTGCCGAAGAAGCTCGGTGTCGAGGCGAATGCGGCAAACCTGAATGATATGAAGCTGAAGGCAGCACATCAGGCTAGGATCGATGCGGAGAATCTGGCGGCGGCCAAGGAGCTTGCGGCAAAGATCGAGGCATCCCCGGTGACCCTGACGGTCAAGACCGGCGAGGGCGGCAAGGTTTTCGGATCGATCTCGACGAAGGAAATCGCCCGCGAGTTCCAGGACAAATACGGGATCGAGCTGGACAAGAAGAAAATGCAGCTGGATGACAATATCCGTACGGCCGGCAGCTACACGGTCGGCGTGAAGCTGCATAAGGAAGTCACGGCGAAGCTTTCCGTGAAGGTTGTGGAACAGTAGGAAAGGCAGCGGGAAGTAAGATGCCGGCAGAAGAGGAAGTAATCAAACGAATACAGCCACACAGTGTGGAGGCCGAGCAGTCGGTCATCGGATCGATGCTGCTCGACAAGGATGCCGTGACGGTCGCTGCCGAGATGATAAGCGGCGCGGATTTTTACCAGTACCAGTACGGTGTCATGTTTGACGCGATCGTTGAGCTTTACAACGAGGGAAAGCCGGTTGACCTTGTGACAGTGCAGGACCGCCTTCGCGAGAAGGACGTTCCTCCGGAGGTCTGCCAGGTTGAGTATATCCGGGACCTGTTGATGTCTGTCCCGACCTCTGCCAACATCCGTCACTACGCGGAGATCGTCCGCGACAAGGCGGTCATGCGCCGCCTGATCAAGATCAACGATGAGATCAGCCGCGACTGCTTTCTCGGGAAGGAGCCTCTGGACGAGATCCTGGAGAAAACGGAGAAGTCGGTCTTTGACCTGATCAAAAACGGAACCGGCTCCGACTATGTCCCGGTTGACAAGATCACCATCGATGTCCTCGAGAAAATCGAGGAGGCCTATCGGAACAAATCCATGGTAACAGGCCTGGCAACCGGCTTTACGGATCTCGACTACAAGACCAGCGGTCTGCAGAAATCCGATTTTATCCTGATTGCAGCCCGTCCTTCCATGGGAAAGACGGCGCTGGTTTTGAATATCGCCCAGTACGTAGCGGTAAGGAAAAAGAAAAAGGTGGCTCTGTTCTCTTTGGAAATGTCCAAGGAGCAGCTCATCAACCGTATGCTGGCCATGGAATCCGGGATCGACGCGCAGAAGCTGCGTACCGGAAATCTGTTGGACAGTGACTGGGACAAGCTGGTGGAGAGCGTCGGCGCGATCGGAGACTCCGGTCTGATGATCGATGACACGCCGGGCATCAGCATCTCCGAGATGCGGTCGAAGTGCCGGAAATTTGCCCTGGAAGCGGGCGGCCTGGATCTGATCATCGTCGATTACCTCCAGCTGATGAGCTCCGGACGTAAAAATTCCGACAACCGCCAGCAGGAGATTTCCGATATCTCACGTGCGCTGAAGCAGCTGGCCCGTGAGATGAAGGCTCCGGTCATTTCGCTGTCGCAGCTGTCCCGTGCCGTGGAGAGCCGTAACGACAAAAGACCGATGCTTTCGGACCTGCGTGAGTCCGGTGCCATCGAGCAGGATGCCGACGTCGTCATGTTCATTTACCGTGACGATTACTACAACAAGGATTCCGAGAAAAAGGGCATCGCGGAGATCATCATCGCGAAGCAGCGTAATGGCCCGGTCGGCACCATCAATCTGGTGTGGATGCCGGAGACGACAAGGTTTGTCAACGCGGAGCGTGAGCGGCAGTAAGGTGTCTGCCTTTCACCCCTGGCGGTGAAAAACGGCGATCGGCCAAAGCTTTGCGTCTGCACATCAAAGCTTTAAGGAGACAATAGGAGATATCTATGGGAAAACAGATCTGGCGTGCCGGAAACATGCTTTATCCGGTTCCGGCCGTAATGGTCAGCACGGCGGATGCCTCCGGCAAGCCGAATATCCTGACCGTAGCCTGGACCGGGACCATCTGCTCGGATCCGGCGATGGTCTACATTTCCGTGAGGCCGGAGCGCTTTTCCAACCCGATCCTGAAGGAGACCAGAGAATTTGTCATCAACCTGACGACAAAGAAACTGGCGAAGGCTGCCGATTTCTGCGGCGTACGCTCTGGGCGGGATACCGATAAATTCGAAGAGATGCACCTGACGCCCCTTCCGGGCACGAAGGTGGCGGCACCCGGCATCGCCGAGTCCCCGGTCAATATCGAGTGCCGGGTGACGCAGGTGATCCCGCTGGGATCGCATGACATGTTCCTGGCGACGGTGGAGGCCGTGCAGGTTTCAGAGGAGTTTCTGGACGAAAAGGGCAGGCTGGACCTGGAAAGGGCCGGACTGATCGCGTATTCGCATGGGGAGTACCGTGAGCTTGGCGGGCTTCTGGGGACATTCGGATACAGCGTGAGGAAGAAGCCTCCCGTTCCCGGAAAAAAGACCAGAAAGCCTAAGAAGCCGGACGGATCCGAATACGGCATCAAAGAGGTCCGGCGCAGAACTATTCTGAAGTAAAGGGGAGGAGCTTCCCTTTGCGATAGAGCAACGAGAAGATAGATGTTTGCAAAGTTGAATTGGAGGTGGGGAAATGATTCACAGAAGGAAACAGACTGGAAAACGTCTGGCAGCGGCTATCCTGGTGATGGCCATGGCAGTCGGCGTATTCTTTGGCGGTTTCCCCGCAGGACAGGCGCAGGCCGCGCCGGAATCCGGGGGATCCACGACCGTGACGAAGGATATCACCGGGTATATCCTGCCGGACAGTGACAAAAAGGAGTACAAAATCGAAGAGCTCATGAGCCTGACAAGCCAGCAGCTGCGCCTTGCACGCAATGAGATCTATGCCCGTCATGGAAGGCTTTTCGCCAACAAAGAGGTACAGGCCTACTTTGACCGCTGCACCTGGTACGTCGGCGTGATTCCGGCGGATGCGTTTGATGCGAATACTCTTTCTGTCATCGAGACGAGAAACATCGAGACGATCAAAAAGGCAGAGCTTCTGAAGGAGACTGCGACCACGACCCCTGTCACAGACTACATCCTGCCGGATAGCTCGACGAAGGAGCTCACCGAGGCAGACCTGGCCGGCCTGACAGCCGAGCAGCTGCGGATTGCCCGCAACGAGATTTACGCCCGCCATGGACGGAAATTCGCGGACAAAGACCTGCAGGCTTACTTTGATGCTCTGAGCTGGTACAGCGGCACGATCGCACCGGAAAGCTTTGACCCGAGCGTCCTGAGC
>CAMOGO010000041.1 GCA_946614075.1 uncultured Lachnospiraceae bacterium
GAAGCTTGCTATGCTTTGGGAAGAGGCCATAAGGCGTTGAACGAAGCCAGGAGACCTGCCTGAATAATAGAGCAAGGGCTTATAAGCCCATCAGATTTGCGGTCCACGAATCTTTGTTCTCACAGGATAATTCTCCTTTCTCCGGGTTCTCTTTTTATAACGTTTTATAAAGAGTTCCGGTGTAAGGCGTTTTTTACGTGAACGGACCACCTTGTCTTTGGTGGTCTTTCTTTCTGCATGGGAACATGCAGGTTCGTAAATCAAAGGCCGCAGAAAAGGAGGAAACCCTTATGAAAAAAGGAACCAGATGCGCCGCGCTCTTCCTGAGTCTGGCCATGATCGCCGGCGTGATGGCCGGCTGCACCAACGGATCGTCAAGCTCCGCTCCCGCCCAGACGACGGAAGCCATGGAATCCATGATGGAAACCTCAGCGGATGCGATGGCCGATACCACCGCGGATGCGATGGCGGACACCACCGCTGCCGACATGGGTACGGAGGAGATGTCCGGCCCGGTAAGCTTTGAGGATATGATGGGCCGTGAGATCACGCTCGAGAAGCCCGCAGACCGTATCGTCGCCCTGACCGCTTCGGACTGCGAGATCCTGTTCGCCCTGGGCGCCGGGGACAAGCTGGTCGGCCGTGGCGAGTACTGCGATTATCCGGCAGAGGTTTTTGACATTCCGTCCGTCCAGTCCGGATATGAGACAAACATCGAGCAGATCATCGCTCTCGATCCGCAGATCGTCGTCATGGCTACCATGGCGCAGGCTGAGGAGCAAGTCGCACAGCTCGAGGAGGCCGGCATCCAGGTTGTCGTCTCCGATGCACAGAATATCGAGGGTGTCTATACCTGCATCGAGATGCTGGGAACCATGACCGGCAAAACGGCCGAGGCTGCCACGATCATCGACGATATGAAGGCTACCTTTGAGGAGGTCAGCGCCAAGGCTGGTGACGAGCCGGCCGGCAGCGTCTATTTTGAAGTTTCCCCGCTGGAGTATGGCCTCTGGACGGCCGGCAGCGGCACCTTCATGGATGAGATCGCTACGATGCTGGGTCTTGAGAACTGCTTCGCTGATGTAGAGGGCTGGGCAGAGATCTCCGAGGAGCAGGTCATTGAGCGTGCTCCGGACTATATCGTTACGATCACCATGTACTTTGGCGAGGGCCCGACGCCGGAGGAGGAAATCCTCTCCCGTAAGGGCTGGGAGGAAATCCCGGCAGTCGCAAACAGATGCATCCTGAATCTCCCGAACAACGAGCTTTCCCGCCCGATCCCGAGACTCGCTGACGGTGCGAAGATCCTCTACGACTTCATCCACGAGAAGATGGAGGAAGGCGAAACCGATAAGGCAGCCTGATGTGAGGCTGTGCCTTGCATCATCGCAAATGAAAGTGAACGTGTCATGAAACAGAAAAACACCGCCACCCGTGGCTTTGGGCTAAAAGAATATCTTATTCTGAGCGCTGCCACGCTGGCGGTGTTTCTTCTTTGCGTCTGCGTGGGAAGCGTAAACCTTCCTCTTGCCGATACGCTCGACGCGCTGTACTGCTTCATCACCGGCAATGCGCCGGAGGAGGTCTCACTGGCCTACCGGATCAACCAGCCGGTCCGCCTCCCGCGCGTCCTCTGTGTCGCTCTGTCCGGCGCCGCTTTGTCCCTTTGCGGAGCGAGCATGCAGGGCCTTTTGAAAAACCCCCTGGCGGACGGCTCCACTCTGGGCGTTTCCGCCGGGGCCTCCCTGGGTGCCATCAGCTCCATCGCCTTTGGCTTTTCCGTGCCGGGCATGACCATGGCCGCTGTCACACTGCCCTTTGGCCTTACGCTGCCCTCTCTGCCTTTCAGCGGCACGATGGTCTGGGCCATCACGGCAGCCTTCATATCCCTGCTGATCATTCTGACCTTCGCCTACCGTCTGGATTCGTCTTTGTCCACCAATACGATCATCCTCATCGGCATCGTCTATTCCATGCTGGTCAGCGCCCTCTCCAACCTGGTCATCACCTTTGCCGGGGAGAAGGTCAAAACCATCGCCTTCTGGAATATGGGCTCGCTGCAGGGCACCAGCTACCCGAATGCGGCCGCCGTTGCGCTGTCGCTGCTTTTTGCCGGCGGGATCCTGCTGTTATCCGCTGAGGAGCTGAATGCCTTTTCCATCGGCGAGGACAATGCACGCTCGATCGGTGTCAATGTACGCCGGGTGCGACTCCGCGTCCTGATCTGCGCCAGCGTTCTCATCGGTGTCTGCGTCTCCATCGGCGGCAACATCAGCTTTGTCGGCCTCGTCACGCCTCACCTGTTGCGTCCGCTCACCGGGCCCAATCACAAACGGCTGCTGCCGGCCTCTTTATTTGGCGGAGCGATTTTCCTGCTTTTTGCCGACCTGGCCGCCCGCACCGTCCTCACGCCCCGTGAGATTCCGATCGGCGTAGTCACCTCGATCGTCGGAAGCATCCTGTTTGTCGTCATTTTCTACCGGAACCGGACCAGGAAGGCGTAAGCTTAAGCACACAGCAAGAATTCGTGAGTCCACAGGACTTCGTGAGTTGATTTCGTGAGTTGATTTCGTGAGTTGATTTCGTGAGAAAGGAGGGACATCATGTCGGAAAATCTACTGCTAAATGCAGATCATATTTCGGTATCCTACGGCGGTAAGCCCATCGTAAAGGATGTCTCCTTCTCTTTGCACGAAGGGGAATGGCTGATGCTCATCGGCCCGAACGGTGCCGGCAAGACCACCCTGCTGAACGCCGTCTCCCAGGCTGTCCCGCACCAGGGATCCGTAACCCTTTTGGGAAGAGAGGCCCGGCGGATCCGCAGCCGCGAGCTCGCCCGTCTCATGGGGACGCTCACGCAGAATCACTACGTCGGCTACGGCTTTACCGTGGAGGAGGTCATCCGGCTGGGGCTCTACGCCCACCGCAAAGGGCTCTGGGAGAGGGAGTCAACACTTCCGAATGATGTCTCTTCCGACGACCGTGTCCGGGAAGCCGCACAGCTGACCGGTCTCACAGACCTTCTCTCCCATTCCGTCCTGACCCTGTCCGGCGGCGAGCTGCAGCGCACCTTTCTGGCACAGCTCTTTGTCCAGGATCCTCGTATCCTGCTGCTGGATGAGCCTGCCAACCACCTGGACCTGATCTACCAGCAGCAGATCTTTTCCCTGGTTTCCAAATGGCAAAGCCTTCCCGGAAGAGCCGTCATCTCCGTCGTCCACGATCTGAGCCTGGCCCGCAAATACGGCAGCCACGCTCTGCTGCTGGACAAAGGGCAGGCGGTCTCCCAAGGCGCGATCGGCGAAGTAATGACCCCGCAGAATTTAGACACCGTTTACTCCATGGATGTCCGCTCCTGGATGCAGGAGCTGTACGGGCAGTGGAAAGAATAAGGCACGTCCCATCGTGGAAAAACCTTTTCACAATTAGGCTTGTGCAAACCCCTTACTCTTGGTAAACTCGTGTTAAGATTTTTTCGCGAAAGGACCTTACCTTTATGTCTTCTCGTCAGACCGCTATTGTGAAACTCATCGCCTCCATGGTCTTTTTCGGCACTATCGGCATTTTCCGCCGCTTCATCCCGATCGGCTCCGCAGCCCTGGCCATGTGCCGCGGATTCATCGGAATGCTCTTCCTCCTGGCACTTTTGTACCTCCGGGAAAAAAGAAAAGCCGACGCCTCAGCTGTCAAGGCAGGCGTAGCCGCTTCTGAGGCAGGAGCCTCAGATCACCCAATCCGCCGGCAGCTTCCGCTGCTCATCGTCTCCGGTGTCGCTCTCGGTTTCAACTGGATTCTCCTGTTTGAGGCGTACAATTATACGACCGTTGCCGTCGCGACGCTCTGCTATTACATGGCGCCGATCTTCATCCTTCTGGTATCCCCCGTTCTTCTGAAGGAGGCCCTTACCAAGCGCCAGATCGTCTGCGTCGTCCTGGCCTTTATCGGCATGATCCTGGTCAGCGGCGTGCTGCACGGAGGAGACGGAAGCACCAATATGAAGGGCATTCTCTTTGGCCTTGGCGCCGCTGTCCTCTATGCGACCGTCGTCCTGTTAAACCGTATGATCAAGGGCGTCCCGGCCTTTGAGCGGACGATCGTCCAGCTCGCCACGACCGCCTTTGTCCTCCTGCCCTATGTCCTGCTCACCGACCGCCCTGACGCATCGGTCCTGACGCCCGCCGTCATCGGTCTGATCCTCTTTGTCGGTATCGTGCACACCGGCATCGCCTACGCCCTGTATTTCGGAGCCTTTGAGCAGGTATCCGCGCAGACGGCGGCTCTCTTCAGCTATATCGATCCGATCGTCGCGATCCTCCTCTCCGCGCTCGTTCTGGCTGAGCCCATGGGCGCACCGGAGATCATCGGCACCGTCCTCATCCTCGGCGCCACCATCGCCAACGAATTCCAGCCCTCTGAGAAATAGGCTTGCCGTAAGGCAATCATTACCTCGGGGCGGCCGTGCGCATAAAAAAGAAAAAAGAGGCAGGCTATGGTGCCTACAGAACACCATATCCTGCCTCTCATTCTGTCTTTTTAGGACCTTTTTTAAGGTTATGTATTTCAGACCGTGATCTTCTGGTATTTATCCGGCTTCCAGTTGCCACTGATACCGTCGACAGCCTCAGCCGCTGTGACAGCCGCGTCGTCGTGATCGACATCGATCAGCGTGTAGCGGACATTGCCCATGCCAAGCTCATGCATGTAGGTCAGCTGGCGCAGGCCGTGGCGGGACTCGATCCGCTCGACCAGATCCTTCTTGCTCTCCTGAGGCAGCGCATACAGCAGATCTACGCAGGCCTGGTCCAGAGCTACGATATCCAAAGACGCCAGGATACCGACATCGGGTACCGTGACAGGCTGAGCCTGGACGCCCTCGCAGTCGCAGGAAACGGACATATTGCGCATGACGTTGATGAAAGCGATCTTGCCGGCGAAGTGATCAACCGTTGCCTTGGTCGATTCGGAAATGCGCTCCATGAGGTTCTCCATGGCGACATCCCACATGTTGTCTGTCTTTCCGGTGGTATGGATCATTCCCTTGCCGATCCGGCCATCGGCGCAGCCGATACCGATGTTCTTATTGGAGCCGCCGAAGCCGCCCATCGTATGGCCCTTGAAATGAGTCAGAGCGAGGAAGGAATCATAGGTCGGCAGAGTCTTTCCGACGATCATCTCGTCAAACCATTTGCCATTCTTCACCGGTAGGCTCGTCGTCCCTTCCGCATCCATGATATCGACCGGCGCGAAGGTCCAGCCATTGATCTCCAGGGTGTCCAGATGCTGCTCGGTCGTATAGCGGTCGCCCTCATAGTAGGTATTGGTCTCTACGATCGAGGCATTCTCCAGGCGCTTGTCAAACAGCTCCTTGACCCAAGGTCTCGGGATGATATTCGGTCCGTGCTGCTCACCGGTGTGCAGCTTGACAGCTACCTTGCCGGACAGTACAGAGCTGACTCTGTCATACAGGCGGATCAGGCCCTCCGGGGACAGATCTCTGGTAAAATAAACAACCGATGACTCACCGGTACGCTCTTCAAACGGGATATACTTCTCTCCGCCCGTTCCCGGAACTGCATTCTTAACCATGTTATTATTCCTCCTTCTTGGCGGTTTGCTCTTGCTACAGCAAGCAGCTTGTACTTCTTTACATAACTTACTCCTATCTCTGACACCTGTCAAGGAAAACGTTTTTTGATTCCTCTTTCCTATGGCTTTTTCGCCCCTGACATAGTATGATACCCGACAGGAGGTGTGGTCTTTGAATAGTGGCAGCTTCTTTACGCTGCAGCGGACCTCATGTGATCATGGAAGAAAAATTTACCCTGCCTGACGAATCAAACCGTCAGGCTCTTCGGAAAGTCGTATTTGACATGGCATGGCCGGCTATGCTGGAATCCTTTTTTATCTCCTTTGCCGGTCTGGTGGATTCGCTCATGGTAAGCTCTCTGGGGTCGAACGCCGTAGCTGCCGTAGGCCTTACCGCCCAGCCGAAGTTTATCGGTCTGTCGATGTTCTTTGCGACGAATGTCTCCATCGCGGCGCTCGTCGCCAGGCGCTTTGGCCAGCAGGACCGCAAAAGTGCGAACCAGGTCTTTTCGACCGCCTTTTTGTTTGTCATCACCGCAGCCGCTCTCCTCAGCATCCTCTTTGTCGCCTCTGCCGACACACTGATGCACTGGTGCGGCTCCACACCGGAAACCCACGACATGGCGGTGACGTATTTCCGCATCATCATGGGAGGCATGATTTTTAACTGCATCCAGATGTGCGTCAATTCCGCACAGCGCGGTGCCGGAAATACCAAAATCACGATGCGGACAAACGTCGTCTCCAACGTCGTAAACATCGTGTTCAACTATCTCCTGATCGGCGGACATTTTGGCTTTCCTCGCCTGGAGATCACAGGCGCCGCCCTCGCAACCGTCCTGGGAACGGTCGTCGCCTCGATCATGAGCCTTCTGTCCATCCGCAAGAGTGACGTATTCGTCAGCATCCCCTACATTATCCGGGAGCGGATCCGCCCTACCTTCGAGGCTTTTAAAAGCATGGTCCATATCGGCTACGGTGTTTTCTTTGAGCAGATCCTCATGCGCATCGGCTTCCTGATGACCGCCCTCATGGCCGCCAACCAAGGCATGGATGCCATGGCTGCCCATCAGGTCGGAATGAACCTTCTGGGTCTTTCCTTCTCCTTCGGAGATGGACTCCAGACGACCGCCATCGCCCTGATCGGCCGCAGCCTGGGCCAGAAAAAGGTCGAGCTCGCCAAGGCCTACGGCCAGATCTGCCGCCGGGCAGGCGGTATGATCGCGATCGCCCTTGCTGTGTTCTATCTGCTAGGCTCAAGATGGCTCTTTGGCCTCTTTTTCCGGGAAGACAATATCGTACAGATCGGTGTCTACATCAGCTACGTCCTGATCGTCATCCTGTTCTTCCAGATCTCGCAGGTCATCTACATGGGGTGTCTGCGGGCCGCCGGGGATACGCTTTATACCGCTGTCGCGGCGATGGTCTCCGTCACGATCATCCGTACCGTCGGCTCGTATTTCTTCGGCTACATCTGCGGCTTTGGCATCATCGGTATCTGGTGCGGTATTCTCGCCGACCAGTTTTCACGATTCCTCTTCAGCTCCCTGCGCTTCCGCCAGGGAAAATGGGCAAAGATCAAGATTTAAAAAAACGGCTGCCGCGCATGCGACAGCCGTTTTGTCATAAAGTCTATTTTGCGGGGAACTGGACGGTGTCCAGGATATCCTCGATGGAGCCGGAAAGCGCCTGGTAAGCAGACGCCGTTACCTCGCTGCACTGTACATCCGACGGGAAGACAGCGACGAGGGTTCCGGTCTCGTTGGAGGCGACCACCCGGTAGTTCGGCAGATACTGATAGGAGTCATCCGCATAGCAGATCAGGGTCATCAGGTGTCCGCCCCAGCCGGCCGAGGAGGAAGCCTTGTGATAAAAGCTCGTGCCGTTGTCATTCTTTGCCACGGTGACAAGGCTCGTCCACTCCTCCGGCATCGTAAGAGCAACGTCGACGCCGCAGACACTGTAGACCATCCGGGTACCCTCTAAAGGTGCACGGTTCTCCAGGATCTTCTGGTACTCCTTCAGAGTCGGAAGCAGGGTATCATAGACTGCCACCTGAGCCTTGCCCAGATCGCAGGCCGTCGTCGAAACGAAGGTCGTATACTCGGCATCGGCCTCAATACCGGCATCCTCTGCGGCAAAGCAGGCCAGATAGAAGTCCGGAATCGTAATATAGTCGTCCTCCGAGAACAGGACCTTGAAGGTTCCCTCGATGCTCTCCATTTCGCCGGTCTCGTAATTATTCCGGACAGCGGAGCCATCGATCACGGCGTAATTCGCATGATAATCGAGCTTTGTGATCTTGCCGGTCACAAAGTACTGCAAGTCATAGACGCCCTCGGCATAGTCCATGTAGTAGGCGCTCATCTCACGGAACAGGTTCTGGTAAGCCTCTCTCGCCTGCTGGGAATGCAGCGGGAGTACCTCGTATACACCCTCCACTCTTCCGACCGCAACCGGATAGACCGAGCTGGTCTCCGACTCGACAAAGGCCGTCGGCCGATCCTCCTCGTCGAAGAAAATCAGGTAGCCTTCCTCGTAAAAACGATTGGCCTCGTTGACCGTACTCAGCCGGCTCGCGAAAACATCGCCGTACGCCGTCTCATCGACAGTCAGCTGATATTTCAGCTCATAGCTGCAGGCCTCATAGACAGCCTTTCCCTTTTCACACTCGACGATACCGGAAATCGTCCGTCCAGGGTAAAGCTCCGCCATCAAGGCATTGATCTTCTCCTCGGTGACTGCG
>CAMOGO010000042.1 GCA_946614075.1 uncultured Lachnospiraceae bacterium
GAGAAAAGCGATGCCTCGCGCGATGCTCTCAGCCGCTCCCTCTCCCTGCACCTGGGCCGGATAGAGATACAGCTGCACGAACGGATTCCGCCTGGTGGCGATGTGGATGATGTCCCGGACAGCGGCTCCCGTCGATGCGGTCACGATGCCAAGCGTACGGACATACTTAGGGATAGGCTTTTTGTAGTCGGGAGAAAACATACCCATTTCCTCCAGGCGCCTCTTCCTCTCCTCGTACTGCGCGTAGAGCGCACCGATCCCATCCAGGTCGATCGCCTCGGCATAAAGCTGGTATTTCCCGGCTGCGGCATACACCTCGATGCTGCCCGTGACGAGAACCTTCTGCCCATCTCTCATGTCAAAGCGCAGACCTCGCCTCTTCCCGGCGAACATCACACAGGCAAGGGTTCCCTTTTCATCCTTCAGTGTGAAATAAATATGCCCGGAGGTGTGGTATTTGCAATTACTCACCTCTCCGCGTACCGTCACACGCCGAAGCAGGAAATCCTGCACGAACATATTATTGATATAAGCCGTCACCTGCGAGACGGAATACACACTGACCTTTGCCATCACTTCACCAGACGTGCCAGTACACCATTCACAAAGGACGGGGAATCCGGACCACCGTACTTTTTCGCGATCTCAACCGCCTCATTGATCGCAACCTTGACCGGAACCTTATCATCGTAAAGGATCTCATACAGAGCAAGCCGCAGAAGAGTCAGGTCGACCTTGCTCATACGCTTGGTCTTCCAGCCCTCTGAGACCGCATTGATCTTCTCATCGAGTCCCTCCACGTGAAGGATAATGTCCTTTGTCCGCCTCTCCAGCTCCGCCTTTTCCTCGTCGGAAAGGCGCGGAAGCTTCTCCAGCTCACGGTCGTCAAGGTCCTCCTCGTTCATCTCCGTAAGACCCTCGATATACCGCACAGCCTGCTCTTCCCTTGCATCCTCCGGCGAATAAAAGTCGCTGGAAAACAGCATACAAAAAGTATGTTCCCGAAATTCTCTTCTTGTCATTTTTGTCAGTTCCTGATTCACATAATGGAAAGAGGTGCTTTCCTTTTCGAAAAACACCTCTTCAGTTTTTATTTCGAATTGTCAACGTCCACAGAGGCTACCTGAATATTAACCTCTCCTACCTTAAGTCCTGTCATGTTCTCGATCGCCGTCTTGACTCTCTCCTGAACGGCCGTGCAAACCTTCGGAATGCTGTATCCGTACTCGATGTCGATCGAGATATTGGCATTGACCACTCCGTCTACGGTCTCCACACGGATTCCCTTCTGCAGGTTCTTCCGGCTGACCTTTCCGACAAGCTCGTTGGTGATATTTCCTGCCATCGAGGAGACACCTTTGGTTTCCGTCGCGGCAAATCCGGCGATAATGGCAATCACGTCGTCCGCAATCATAACGCGGCCGACGGAATCATCCGCTATCACTTCCTGCACAACTTTTTCTTCAGCTTCTGCCATGTTCCTTCCTCCCGGCTCTATACAATACTTGACAGTGCACATCTTTTAAGAGAATCGCACCACTAGGTCATCATTATAGCAGAGAGAGTCCATTTTGAAAAGATGGCAAATGTCAGATTATCGATCCACGCTCAGAGTATCGGTGAAGGTATAGGTCTTTCCCCAGACCTCAACGGTGATCGGGGATGCCTTGGTCTCATTCACCAGCTCTACATGGTCACCCGCTGCCGTGACGGCGATCTGCTGTCCCTTCCACTGAAGCTTGTAGGTCAGCTTGTTCCACTGCGCAGGCATATTCGGGCTGATCCGAAGCTTTCCGCCGAGCATTCTCAGGCCGCCGAAGCCCTGTACGACGCACTGCCACAGGCCGCCGCAGGCCGCCGCATGGATACCGGCGTCGGAGGAATGCGGGTTGGCATTGTCCAGGTCGATGAGACATGCCTTGCGGAACATCTCATACGCCATCTCCACGTTCTCAACGTCAGCCGACACCATGGAATGCGTGCAAAGGCTCAGAGAGGAATCGTGCAGGCAGCGAGGCTCGTAATAAGCAAAGCTTGACAGTTTCACATCGCGGGAGAACAGATCCCCGAGCAGGTAGAACAGAACCATAATGTCGGCCTGCTTGGAAACCTGGATCTTCGTAATCTGCTCCTGATTGTAATCCTTGTAGATGCCGCCGACATGAGCCTGCTTTTTGTACTTGCTCAGGTCGATATCCTTCAGGGTGAGATAGGTGGAATCCTGCGGCAGGACGCCATTCTCATTCGGCTGGGTCAGGAAAATCTTACCCGACTGCTCCTCCCAGCAAGGAAGAAGAGCCTCCAGGCCGAGCTTCGCATCGAGCGCCGCGTAAAGCTCCGGCTTTTCTGCCTTCAGAAGCTTCGTGTATTCGATCGCCTTGTCGATGGTCCACTTTGCCAGGTAGTTGGTGAAGGCATTGTCATCGACATGCTCCTTGTACTCGTCCGGTCCGACAACGTCATTGATGTGAAGCTTTCCGTCCTCACCGCTCTCCAGACGGCTGCCCCAGAACTTCGCACAGTCGAGGATCAGCTCATAGCCATACTTGTCCATGAAGTCCTGATCGCCAGTGCACTCATAGTAGGACCAGGCGCCAAAGGCGACATCCGAGGTGATGTGGATCTCGATGAAGCCGGCCCAGACCTTGATCAGCTTTCCGGTCACGATATCGGTGCCCATGTACTCCGGGGTAACCTCGCCGTCATCCAGCCAGGCCGATTCCCAAGGGAACTGCGCGCCTTGATAGCCATTTCCGGCAGCCTTGGCATGAGCGCCGGGCAGGGACAGGTACCGGTACTCCTCCAGCTTTCTGGCGGTCTCCGGCATATTGAAAATAAAGTACGGCAGCAGGAAGATCTCGGTATCCCAGAAGACATGACCCTTGTAGCCCTCTCCGACAAGTCCCTTGGCACCGATATTCATCCGGTTGTCGTGAGCCGGGGTCATGAGTGCCATATGATACTGGGCAAATCTCAGAGAAAGCAGGTCAAAATCCGGTCCGTCGATCTGGATCGGTGCACGGTTCCAGATCTTGTCCATCCAGGCCTCGGCAGACTCTGCCGCCAGGGTCTCAAAGCCGTCTGCCTCATCGACCTTCAGCTGCTTAAGAGCATAGTCCTGAAGCTCAGGCAGCGTCATGGATGCCGCTTCCAGATCACGCGTCGTATAGACGTTCGCGAACTTCTCCATGGTGATCGTCTCGCCGGCCTTTGCCTCCAGGGTAAAGCGTGAGAACATGTGGCGACGGCTGATGTTGATATCGCCCGCCGGCTCCGTCTTTTCCCAGTTGCGGTAGAAATCGTGGGTCGCATCCAGGACGAAGGTGATATTGGACCGGATCGTGCGGGGCACGAACTCCAGATATTTTTTGTCGTAGAAACGGGTCTTGCCCTCGGTAAAGTGCTGAGATCCGTCACAGGTCACGCGGCCATCGATGCCGGAGGTGAAGACGATCTTCGCGTCCTTCTCCGGAACGATGCTGATCCGGAAAGCGATGGTATGAAGACGCTTCATGGAAACGATCCGCTTGAAATCCAGATTGAAGACCTCACCCTTCGGGGACTTCCAGGTGATGTGGCGGGGCAGCAGGCCATTCTTTAAGCAGATGGTCCTGTCATAGGACAGAATCTCACCGTGCGTCAGGTCAAACCGCTCTCCGTTCAGCATGATCTCGATGTTGGTCACATCGGCCGCATTCGGAAGCTCGGTCACTTCCTCCTCGGAAAAACGGTCAAAGGTTCCTGCAACCAGAAGGTCTCTGGTCTCACCCAGGTACTTCTCCTCGGTCGCCGCACGCAGGCCGAGATAGCCATTGCCCTGGGCGAAGTTTGTTTCGACCTTGCCGAGAAAGGCCAGGTCAAACTCATCCTCACCGATGAGCCATTCGGAAGCACGATAAAATGTCAGCATAGCCGGTCTCCTTTACAGAATGTTCAGCAGGTCGGCGAAGTTTACAAGGTTGTAATCCTCCTCGCCGCAGACTTCATTGTCTTGTCCTCCTCGTTTGCCTTTTTGTGTGAGATATTCTCATGCCGAAGCATTAAGATCGCAACTCGTCATTTGTGATAAGGCTCATGGTTCAGGATCCGGAAGGCCCGGTATATCTGTTCCAGCAGTATCACCCGCATCAGCTGATGAGGGAAGGTCATCCGGGAAAAGCTGAGGGCATAGTCGCACCGCTTCATGACATCCTCCGAAAGCCCCAGAGATCCCCCGATCACGAAGGCCAGGTGGCTCTTTCCAGACACCGTCAGATTCCCGATCCGCTCGGACAGCCCCACACTGTCAAGCATCGTCCCTTCTATCGCAAGCGCCGTCACATACATATCGTCACGGATCTTGGCCAGAAGCCGCTCTCCCTCACGCTGCCGGATCATTTCTTCTTCCTTGGCGGAGGCCTCCTCCGGTGTTTTCTCGTCTGCGACCTCCACGATCTCGACCTTCGCATACCGCCCCAGACGCTTCACATATTCCTCCACCGCATCGCGATAGTACTTTTCCTTGATTTTGCCGACGCAAAGAACCGTTATTTTCATTCTTTTCTCGCTTTTTCCATCTGGAAGCTGATAATCTCATCCTCCATGGTCCAGACCGAAACCAGTCCGGCACCCGTTCCCAGGATTTTACGGATCTCCGTTCCCAGATACGCGCGGCATTCCGTCGTCGGATCGTCATAGACCTGATATTCCAGCACACCGCCCTCTCTTGCCAGGAAATAACTGCCCCTGGTCAGATGACAGGACAGGATCCGGCCCTTTTCCCAGGATCCCATCGGGTAAACCTGGTCCTCCTCATAGCGATAGAGGATCATGGATCCGTCATCGTACCGGTAAAGGACATTTCCGTTCTGGACATGGATTCGCTCGATCTCGCCGTCCTGAATCCAGTGCACCTGCGTCGGGGTTTTCTTTTCGATCCTCGGGTTAACCGGCTCGCGGATCCAGTCGGACACGTCGCAGTGCACCATCTCCAGACCCTTCGGGCTTCGTCTCAGGAACACCAGATGATAGCCGTCCAGGAAGGAATCCAGGATCTTGACATCCTTCTCCATCGGCAGGAAGAACTGGGCATTCTCGTCATGCAGCTCTCTCAGCTCGCACCAGCACTTGCCTGGGAAGCTGTAATGCTCTTTCTTGAGCTCTGCGGCGAAAAACCACACGAGCTCCTTTCCCATCTGCAGGCTGACATCCCGGCGGTAATCCGTCGAAACGATCGTTTCGGAGATCGTATCGGTATTCATATCCAGGACAGCCACCGCCGTCGCTCCGTCGTTTCGGCGGAACAGAAGGTAGGTGCTGGTATTTCTCCAGTACGCCTGAACCAGGTCCTGGGCGGTAAAGCCCTCGGGCGGTGCGATCTTGCATTCGTAGTCGTTCTGGAGAGTCTCCAGATTGAACAGCATGACGGTAAGAGGCTCCAGATACCAATGCAGCAGGTACTTGCGCATCCGGACCTCGGGATTGTAATGTGTGACACGCACGCCTCTCTTGCGCACCTTGAGATTCACAGGGCTAAGAGCAGCGCTGTGCGAATAGCAGAACGTGTATAAAGAGCCGTTCGCCTGATAGATATCGCGGATCAGGTTGCCATCGGTCTCGCCGGGATTCTCCTTGCTGCTTAAGCGGCTGCGGTCCCAGATCATGACATCGCCGCCGGTATCCACCGAGTACAGATAGGCTTTGTTCGCCGACAGACTGACCACCGGCTCATCATGCAGCTTCAGACGCTCGCGGAGCGTAAAGCTGCTGCGATCGTAAACCTCGACATAGCCCTGGTCGCGGGAGACAAAGAGTCCCTCCGGGGTCATGAGCATCGCCCGGTAAGCTCCCAGGTTGGTCTGCCCCTCCTCCGGGACCAGACGGGAAAGAAGCTCGCCGCTCTTCTGGGAAAAGACGAGTGCCTCCTCCGGCGAATAGACGAGCACAAACTCGCCGTCGGTCACAGCCTTTGCGCGAAGTGGATCCTTTAAAGACGTCCGTCCGAGCATCCGGTTGGTATTCTGCTCGTAGATGCCGATTTCCTGCAGCGTATCGCCCTGTGCGACGCAGTAGCAGGTGGTATCGGCAACCAGGAGGAGAATCTTCCCCTCAAAGGGGATATCCTGCTTTTTCTCACCGGTCGACGCATCGAGGATCACCACGTGCGACTCCTCCATCACAGAGGCAGCCTCCAGGCTTCCGCCGGAAGGATACAGGAAAACAGGCCCCTTGCCCGCTGCATCAAAAGGCGGGAGAAGCTCAGACAGGTCTCTCGCGTCCTGTGAGAAGGACCAGATGCTTTCATTCAGAGCTCCCGTCACCAAAAGGCCGCTGCCGCAGGCGCGAAGGATCGGCCGCTTGATCGGAAGCAGCTTACTGCTCTTGACCTTCCCGGTCACCTTATCGTAGGCGGTAACCAAGGACCCATTGACCGCAACCAGCGCGGTATTCCAGAACACCGCCTGCGAAAACTCCGCGACATTGATCCGGTAATGATTCTGCAGAGGGGAATCCGTATTCTCCCCGTAGTTCTGGACCGGGATCAGTCTCGGATGCGACAGATCGCCCTTCAGGAGGCGGATCATCTCCTCGATCTTCGGATGCTCTTCCTTTCCCCTCTTCAGCAGAAGCTGGACATAAAGCTGGTCGGCGTCACGGGCCAGAACCTCCCGCGACAGCTTCAGCATACGGGACAGATTCTTAAACTCCTCCCAGTCCGGGCTGGATTTGATCCGGTCATAATCGGCGATGACCTGGTCAATGCCGCAAAGCTTCGCCTTTTTCCGGATAAAGAAGGGGTTGGAAAGCATGTTTTCCAGGGCCTCCGGATACACCTGGGCGATATGCTCGGTGATGTGTCCAAAAGCCTCCGTATCGTACCCGTCAAACTGGCAGGTCTTTAAATCGTCGCCGACGGGCATGCAAAGCGCAAGGTATTCCTCGGTCAGGACACGATGGTACTCCTTCGCCTCGGAACGCATCAGGTTCCTCGCCGCCTCGGCGCACTCCGGATACAGAGCCTTGTACCGGTCTGTATCCATCGAAATATAGTCGGAAAGGTAATTGAGGGTTTTGCGGGACTCCTCCGGAAGCTCGGGCTCCGTTTCGGCATGCGTCAAAGACGCCCTCAGGTGCCCTAAACGCTCCTTTCGCACGCCATCCTCACAATATCCGATAAAGCCAAGCAGCTCCTTAAACCAGGTGCCCTCCGTCTCCTGCATGAGGCGTAAAAACATACCCTCAAAGGCTGTAACCTCGGTATTTCCGTAAACCGACTCTGCCGTACGCACAAAATCAGAGGTATCCGATGCCTGCTTCAGCTCCTGTACGACGATCTTCCGGTAGAGCTCACGCTCCATACCGCCCAGGTTCGTAAGCGTCGCGCGCTCGACCGTGGACATCTGCCTCATCGTATCGAGGTAGATCTCCCCCTCCTTCTCCGGAGCAGCAGCAGGTCTCGCACTCTTCCTGCGCATGTGCTCCGCGCGGATCCGCATCTTCAGCTGCTCCAGCAGATGCGTCTTTAAAGACTGCGGCGGAATGATCTGGTCGACGACCGACCCGTCCTCGCTGTTCTCCGCCCCAAACTGGGCCGGAATACGGAAATCCGTCAGGCCGCCGGCGGAGAGATCCTTCCCGTCATAGTTGCTTAAGCCCGGGGTCGTCAAAGACTCATCAAAGCGGGCCGTATAGTGCACCACGGGGACCTTCGCGTCCAGCTCATCCAGGAAGCGCTCGCTCTCCTCGGTGTTCAGCTTGTTCTCGCGGGAGAAAAAGCCTCTTTTTTTCGGTTCATTGGTATAAATATGCTTCAAAAGCGGCTGGAACCGCAAAGCATCTCTTAAGTACTCGTCATCCCTGGCATAGATCAGGCAACGGTTCGCCGGCTTCATCCGACGGTCAAAGGGGGACATCACAGCGTGCATCGCGCCAAGCTCCTGGAAGGATCTCTTTCCGATCTCATCGAGAAGTCCCGGATAATTGGTAAGCACCTCGCGTGTAATCTCATCGCGCTGCGGGATAAAGCCTCGATGCTGTCCGAAAAAGCCGAGATAAAACGGGCGGGCCCGGACGATCCCTCTAAG
>CAMOGO010000043.1 GCA_946614075.1 uncultured Lachnospiraceae bacterium
ATCCAGAAACGACCGATGAAGCGCATCATGACGCCGCTTCGCCTGATGGGAGCCGAGCTCGAAAGCCTGAACGGCAATGACTGCGCTCCTTTTACCATCCGAGGAGGAAAGCTCCACGGGATCGATTACCAGTCCCCTGTCGCATCGGCCCAGGTCAAATCGGCGATCCTTCTGGCAGGCCTCTATGCTGACTCTCCCACCTCTGTCACCGAGCCGGCACTCTCCCGTAACCATACGGAAATCATGCTTTCGGCCTTCGGCGCGGAAACGGAAAACGACGGACTCACGGCAAGAATTGCTCCAGCCAACGACCTTCACGCGATCGATATCGATGTACCGGGCGACATCTCCTCGGCTGCTTACTTCGCTGTCCTGGGCTGCATTCTTCCTGGCTCGGAGGTATGCATCCGCCACGTAGGCATCAATCCTACCAGGGACGGCCTGATCCGGGTCCTGCGCAGCATGGGAGCAGACTTTGAGCTGCTAAACGCCGATTACACTGCTGAGCCGACCGCCGATCTCGTGGTGCGTGACAGTCTGTCCCGCCTCCAGGGCACGGTCATCGAAGGCGACCTGATCCCTACCCTGATCGACGAGCTCCCGGTTCTTGCCGTCCTCGCCTGCTTCGCCAAGGGAACGACCATCATCCGCGACGCCGCCGAGCTGAAGGTCAAGGAGTCAAACCGCATCCGTACCGTGGTCGACAATCTCCTGGCCATGGGCGCCGACGTCACAGAAACCGAAGACGGCATGATCATCCACGGCGGGAAGCCGCTCCACGGAGCTGTGATCGAAAGCTACGCAGACCACCGCATCGCGATGAGTTTTGCCATCGCGGCCCTCGCCGCCGAAGGTGACACCGCGATCCACGGCGCCGAGTGTGTCAATATCTCCTATCCCACCTTCTACCAGGATCTTGGGGCACTCACCCATTGATATAGCCGGAGGGCTCTCCGAACACTCGCTCGGTGACACGACCGGCGAACATATACAGCAAAAAATGTTAACCGCATCTATAAGCCAGGGTCATATCGGGCTGAAACTCTAGCAGCACGATATACCCTGGTTATAGATGCGGTTAACATTTTGTGTCACTCGTAAAAGTGCCGGTTGTGTCATTTGTGAAATGACATTGGATCAGAATCCGAGGCGGAGTTTAAATCCGTTGTTAAGGGTGGTGACGTCGGTTTGTACGAAGATGAAATCCGGGTAGGTTTTCTTCCAGCGCTTCATGATTTCGTCGATCAGGCCTTGGGAATTCTCTGCCTTCATCTCGTTGATGCACGGAATGACAAAGGCTGCCATCACCAGGCGATACTGCTCCATCGCGATGCGGTCGCGCATCTTTTTGCCGGAGGCGCGGTCGGAAATGCAGGTGCGAACGCCGGCCATGAAGGCTTCCGCGCAGGCCTGCGCAGCAATATCCTTCCGGTCCGGATGAGCGACGCAGAAGCTGTGATACCCCTTCATGATGGGCACGTACGTTTTGCAATACTCCTGTACGGAGGGCAGATAGCGCTTCTTCTGGTAATCGGACATCCGGGCCAGATTCTCTGTGAAAAGCTTCGGGATCTCGCGGATCACCTCATCCAGCTCCTCCCGCTCGGCTGCCGTCAATGAATTCTCAGCATACTCACTCATCTCGTCACCTTAGGAGACTGATTACTCCTCGTCCCAGTTGTGGAAGACTTCCTGGACGTCATCGTCTTCGTCAAGCAGATCCAGGATGCGCTGCATTCTCTTGATATCCTCTTCGTCGGTCAGGGTTGTCCAGGTCTGAGGGATCATCGTGACGGATGCCTCTGCCATCGGGATGCCGTCCTTCTCAAGAGCCTCACGGACTGCGCTGAAATCATCGGGAGCCGTCAGGATCTCATACATTTCATCCTCATCGCTGAAATCCTCGGCGCCTGCGTCGAGAGCCATCATCATCAGCTCGTCGGGATCCATGTCGCACTCTTCCTTGTCGATCAGGATCTGGCCCTTCTCGTCAAACATGAAGGAGACACAGCCGGTCGTGCCGACATTGCCGTAGCCCTTGGTGAAAGCATTACGGACGTTGGCTGCGGTACGGTTCTTGTTGTCGGTCAGTCCCTTGACGATGATCGCAACACCGTTCGGGCCATAACCTTCGTAGACGACGGACTCATAGTTGACGGAGTTCATGTCGCCGGCTGCCTTCTTGATACCGCGGTCGATGGTATCGTTCGGCATATTGGCTGCTTTCGCCTTGGCGATGCAGTCGCGAAGTCTGCTGTTGTTAGCCGGATCCGGGCCGCCTTCCTTTACGGCAACTGCGATCTCACGGCCGATGATGGTAAATACTTTTCCCTTCGCAGCATCGTTCTTTTCTTTTTTATGTTTGATATTGGCAAATTTGGAATGTCCTGACATAAAATACTACTTCCTTCCTGTTGGGTTTAAGAACGCATAAAATTTTAGCACGGTTTCGGCTCTTAGGCAAGCTATTATTGTTTCAGAACGGCTTTCAGGCCGTCAATGATGTCGGTAGCTGTCATGAACCTCTCGCCATTTGCGGCTGCCGCCTCGCATCCGCTGAGGCCATGAACATAGGCGCCGAGGGCTGCTGCCTGGAACGGCTCGTCCATCACAGCGAGGAAAGCGCCGATGATGCCGGCCAGGACATCGCCGGAGCCGGCGGTTGACATACCGTTGGTGCCGCAATTGGTGATCACGACGTTTCCGAGGAAATCGGCGGTGACAGACACGGCATCCTTGCAGTGCACCACGGCCTTGGTCATCAGGCAGAATGCCTGCACACTTTCCACCATGGAATTCCGGATCTCACTTACGGCGCGGCCGGTCAGCCTTGACATCTCGCCCATATGCGGTGTCAGAACCTTTCCGTGGCCCAGGAGAGGCAGAAACTCCGGATGATCGGAAAGGATATTGAGGGCGTCCCCGTCGAGGACAGTGGGACAATCCGCTTTTTCCAGAATCTCACGCAGGAGTCTCACGGCATGGTCTGCTTTTCCGAGCCCGGGTCCGATGATGATGACATCCGACCAGGAAAGAAGGTCCTTTAATGCCTCCGACACATCCCCTTCCGGGTCATAGGCAAAAGCCATCGCCTCCGGCAGCAGAGCCTGAAGCGCGGTCCGGTTGCACTCAGGCGTGTAAATCTTTACCATGCCGCAGCCGCATTTCAGGGCTGCCTTGGCACACAGGAAAGCGGCGCCTGCCATACCCTTAGAGCCTGCCACAATCCCGAGGCGGCCGTACGTGCCTTTGTTGGACCAGGTTTTCCTTGCGGGAAGCCATTTGTGAATATCCTCCGGCTCCAGGATCTCTGCCTGGAGCTCAAAGCTTCTGACCGGGGCAATGCTTAGCGGTACGATGGAGATCTCTCCGCAGTAAGGAGCACCGGCAGTCAGATACATACCGATTTTCCCCCATCCGAAGGTCACCGTATGATCCGCCTGGAAAACGGTCCCCAGGGCCTTTCCCGTATCGGCATCGAGGCCGCTGGGAATATCCGCTGCAATATGCATGCAGTCAGCTTCGTTCAAGACCTTCAGGGTCTCGGCATAGGCCCCGGCAACGGGTCTCGACAGCCCTATCCCAAACAGACCGTCGACGACAGCATCGAAATGCTTTGCAGAAAGCTCCTGCATCAGCTTGGCATCCCAGGCACGGAACGGAATCTGAAGCCCCTCACAGGCTTTTTTCTGGGTGCTGTAGCAATCTGTACCCTGCGCTGTTGGATCGGCAAGCAGGATTTCGACGTCCCAGTCCTCCAGGAAAAGGATCCTGGCAGCAGCCAGACAGTCGGCTCCATTGTTGCCGCAGCCGCAGTAAAAAAGAATCCGTGACGTAGCGGGAAGAAGGTGCTTGATCTCACCGGCAAGCCCCATGGCGGCCTGCTCCATCAGTACGATAGCCGGGATCCCGATCTGCTCAATGGTCTCTTTTTCCAGACCCTTCATCCGATTTTTCCCAATGACGGTTCTCATGCAAGGCCCCCTTCCGCGACAGCAAATGCCAGCGCATAGTCTTTTGTATTTGAAATGGATACCTGTATCGATGTGACACCGAGCTCTTCCGCCTTTTTCTTAGCTTCCCCGGTGAGCGTCACATAGGGCTTACCGGACGGGTCTCTAAGGACCTCGATCTCGGAAGGGCTCACAGGATAGAACCCACACCCAAAAGCCTTCACGACTGCCTCCTTCACAGCAAAATTCCCCGCCAGCTTTGTCGGGGAATCCTTTGCCATGTGCAGTTCATCCAGGGTAAAACAACGGCTTTTAAAGGAATCCGTCTTAAGAGCTGTCTCGATTCGCTTGATTTCGACCAGATCCGTACCGACACCGATTATCAAATCCAAACCCTCTCTACCATACAATCCGCCAGTCACAAAAGCCATCGGCCGTATGACTGCTCGTCCCTTTAAGCCTCTCTCTCGACCTCACCCAGGCGATAGGAAAGCTCCATCAGGCTCTCAGACAGATGCACACTCTCTACGATGACATTATCCGGAACATTCAGGTCGAGATGAGCGAAATTCCAGATGCCCTTGATACCGCATTCCACAAGAGTATCCACGATCTCCTGCGCATCGGTTTTCGGGATCGTCAGTACTGCAATCTGGATCTCATTCTCACTCATGAATGATCTCAGATCCTTCAGGTCCAGGATCGGGATGTCGCGTACCGAGGTCCCGATGATCTTCGGATCAATGTCAAAGATTGCCTTAGTGACAAAGCCCTTCTGCTCAAACTTCTCATAGTTGGCAAGGGCATGTCCGAAATTACCACCGCCGATGATGATCATATTGTGCGTCTGGTCAACGCAGAGAATATGGGAAATCTCGTGAAACAGATGCTCTACATTATATCCATATCCCTGCTGACCGAAGCCGCCGAAATTATTCAGATCCTGACGGATCTGCGATGCCGTGACCGACATCATCGCACTGAGCTCCCCCGAGGAAATCCTCTCGACACCCATGTTCATAAGCTCGGACAGATATCTCTGATACCGGGGAAGGCGCTTGATTACTGCATTCGAAATTCCTTTTCCTGCCACTGAAAATTCTCCTGTATTCTTAGAAAAAATCTAGAATTATTTCGGTAAAAGTACGACTTTTTATTCTTCGTATTCATTTTAGATATCGGCAGGCCATCTGTCAAGTTTTTCACATAAAAATTCCTTGAGTAAAATAAGTTCAACGTAGTAAAACAACCTTCATTCCGGCAAACCGGGCGAGAAGTCTCTTGCGTCCGGGGACTCTTATGCATTATAATGGAGCGCGGTCAGTATTTATTAAGAACAAACAGGGAAAAGGAGTCGGTTTCATGGCCCTGCTTTTATGTAATCACGTATCAAAATCATTCGGAGAAAACGTCATCATCGAGGATGCGGTCTTTTATCTCGAGGAACGGGAAAAGGCTGCTATTGTCGGAATCAACGGAGCCGGAAAATCGACTCTGTTAAAGACCCTGACCGGGGAATACGAGCCGGATTCCGGGAGCTTTGTCCTCTCCCGCGGAAAGACCATGGGATACCTGGCGCAGAATCCCGTCATCGAGTCCAGCCAGACGATCTATGACACTCTGCTTGATGTAAAGAAGGATCTCGTTTTCCTCGAGGAGAAAATATCCCGCCTGGAGCAGGAAATGACACAGCTTACCGGAGATGCTCTGTCCGACTGCATGGCTCAGTACGACAAGGCCGTTCACGATTTCCGTCAGGCAGACGGCTACGCATACCGCAGCGAGATCGTTGGCGTCTTAAAGGGCCTCGGCTTTACCGAGGAAGAGTTTTCCAAGCAGGTCTCTACTCTCTCCGGCGGACAAAAAACACGTGTTTTCCTCGGCCGTCTGCTCCTGCAAAAGCCCGATCTTCTGCTGCTGGATGAGCCGACCAACCATCTCGACCTGAATTCGATCATATGGCTTGAAACCTTCCTCCTGAACTATCCCGGCAGTGTTCTGATCGTAGCCCATGACCGGTATTTTCTTGACCGGATCGTCTCCAAGATCATCGAAATCGACCAAGGAAAGGTGACCGTCTTCCAGGGCAACTATACCGCCTACAGCGAGAAAAAAGCCATGCTTCGGGAAGCAGCCAGAAAGGCCTACCTGAATCAGCAGGCCATGATCCATCATCAGGAGCAGGTCATCGAAAAGCTGAAATCCTTCAACCGCGAAAAATCCATCAAGCGCGCCGAAAGCCGGGAAAAGATGCTCGATAAGATCGACCGTCTGGAAAAGCCGTCGGAGGCTGCCTCTGAAATGACTCTTGTCCTGACGCCACAGTCCGAAAGCGGAAACGATGTCCTCATGGTGGAGGGCCTGTCAAAGGCTTACGGAGAACGGAAGCTCTTTGATCATGTCGATCTCGATATCAAAAAAGGAGAACATGTCGCTATCATCGGTGACAATGGCACCGGCAAGACTACGCTGCTGAAAATCCTCACCGGATCCGTTTCCCCGGATGAAGGATCTTTCCGCCTGGGGACCCATGTGGAGATCGGCTATTACGATCAGGAGCATCAGGTCCTGCACCCGGAGAAAACCATTTTCTCCGAGATCCAGGACACTTATCCGAATATGACGGACACTCAGATCCGAAGCATGCTGGCCGCTTTCCTGTTTACCGGCGATGAAGTCTTTAAGAGCATCTCCCTGCTTTCCGGCGGGGAACGAGGCCGCGTCTCCTTGGCCAAGCTCATGTTGTCTCACGCGAACTTCCTGATCCTCGATGAGCCGACCAACCATCTCGACATGGTTTCCAAGGAGATCCTGGAAAATGCGCTGAATGCCTATACCGGTACTCTTTTGTACGTCTCCCACGACCGGTACTTCATCAACCGGACCGCAAGCCGCATCCTGGATCTGCGGGATCGCCGCTTCGTCAATTACATCGGCAATTACGACTACTACCTGGAAAAGCGAGCCCAGGAGGAAGCCGCCACCCTGGAGGATACCTCCTCTCCTGCGCCTTCCCGAGGCGAGACTCAGGCAAAGCTCGACTGGAAGGCACAGAAGGAAGAACAGGCCAGGATCCGCAAGCGCCAGAACGACCTGAAAAAAACCGAGGACAAGATCACCAAAGCCGAAGAGCGTCTGTCCAATATTGACGCGGAGCTTTGCAAGGAGGAAGTCTACTCTAGTCCATCCGAGACCCTGAAATACCACAAAGAGCGCGAGGCCCTGTCAAAGGAGCTGGAGGAGCTCTATGACCTGTGGGCAGAGTTGGAGGAAAGCTGACCCGTAAGCCGCACCATCATATACCCGGAAAGTATCAGTCCTGTCAGAAGGCTGCCGACACGTAACATTCTGGAGTCTCCCGTTTTGGGGGACTCTTTTCTTGTCTCAGAGGACGACTCCTCCTCTGTCTCCCCTGCTTCACCCGCTCCTGAGTCAGGCGACGCCGAAAGCACGACATTCTGCTGCGCTTTGGACACAAAACCAGAAGATGCGGGCTGACCCGTAGCAGGCTGGCTCGCAGCTGGCTGACCCGTAGCTGGCTGGCTCGCAGCTGGCTGGACTGGGACCGGCGTAACAGACTGCCCCTGAGCCTCTGAGGATGGCTGCGCCGAAGCTTCCGGCGAGGACGGTAAGGTTTCCTCCGCGGAGGTCTGAGACGGGTCCGCCCCACCTTGCTGCGATGCATCTTCCGAAGATGGCGATATCACGTCGGAAGACTCGGATGCCGGGTCACTGGATGCCGGAGCCTCTGACGAAGGCTCTCCGGATGCCGGATCCTCCGATGAAGGATCTCCGGATGCCGGGTCGTCCGATGAGGGATCTCCGGATGCCGGGTCCTCGGAGGAAGCCTCCCCGGACTCTGCTGCAGCTGTCGCCTCATCATAAGCCGCCTGTGCCAGGACAAGTGCGGCAGCCTTCCCCGAAAAAGCCTGTTGTGCGGCATAAAGCTCGGAAGCCGCTGTGTCAGCTGCATCCAAAGCCGCCTGATACGAGGCCACGGCATCATTCAGATACTGATAGTCCGGGGACACGACAGAT
>CAMOGO010000044.1 GCA_946614075.1 uncultured Lachnospiraceae bacterium
CGCTGCGGATGCCATGCGGTTGCCGGACTGGAAATTGATGTACGGCACCTCGAGGTCATTCCAGATATGCATGCCCATCGCGCCGGCCACACCGTCCAGGATACCGTGATCGATGTAGTAGCGGGAACCCCAGCAGGTCTCCTCGGCCGCCTGGAACAGGCATTTGACGCTTCCTGCGATCTCATCCTTTTTCTGGGTCAGGATCTTGACCGCGCCAAGCAGCATCGCGATATGATTGTCATGGCCGCAGGCGTGCATGCGTCCCTCATGGCGGGAGGCAAACGGAAGTCCCGTGTGCTCGTTCACCGCGAGCGCATCGATATCCGCCCGGATTAAGACCGTCGGTCCAGGCTTTGCGCCTTTGATGATGGCCACGCATCCCGTGTAATCCGGATATGTCACGATCTCGTCGACATCCATGCCCTTAAGCTCTTCCACGATTGCTGCGGTCGTCTCTTTTTCCTCGAAGCTAAGCTCTGGTATCTGATGAAAAAATCTGCGTTTCTCGATAATGTACGGCTCATACTGATCAGCCAGTTCTTTGATTGTCATAGTGCTCCCTCCCTTTCTCCCATGATAAGAATCCTCATCTCGCGTTAACTGGAATGTAGTATAAATTTCGAATTCTGACTGCGCGCGGACACTCCGCCGCCCCGTCGTCTCGATTATCTCACATTTGGGCCGAAAAAGGAACACGCTTTTCTATTATTTTCGGATTTTTCGTCAAAGAGCAAATATTTTTTGCCTTTCGTCCAGGTTTCCCATTTACTTTCGCTAAAAAATCGGTTAGAGTAGATCATATGAGAAAGGAGGATTTCCTGTTATGGAATTGTTGGAATGGTCACATAGCAAGCATGATTACATGGTGACGGTCCGCCGCCATCTTCATGAGTATCCGGAGCTGTCCGGAAAAGAAACGGAGACCCTTCGCTACATCGGCGATGAGCTCTCCAAGAGCGGTATCGAGTGGATCGAGGTCAAGGGAGGCGGCATCCTGGCTTTCATCAACAAAGGAAAACCCGGAAAATGCGTCCTTCTCCGCGCCGATATCGATGCCCTTCCGATCAAGGAGTGCCCGGACAATCTGGCCGGTCCCAAGAAGTGCATCTCCACGGTTGACGGCGTAAGCCACGCCTGCGGCCACGATGCCCACACGGCCATGCTCCTCGGAGCTTCCCTGATACTGAATGCGATGCGCGAAACCCTGAACGGATCCGTCATTCTGCTCTTCGAGCAGGGCGAGGAGGGTCTTGGCTGCATCGCCAACGTCTTCCGCTATCTGCAGGAGCACAAGAACGACATCCATATCGACTGCGCCTATGGCTGCCACACCCGCTGGGATATGCCGGTCGGCAAGCTCTGCATCCAGCCGGGTCCTTGTATGTCCGGCGTCGTCGGCTTCCACGTCACCATCCACGGCAAGGCCGGCCACGGATCCCGTCCGGATCAGGCAAACAGCGCCTTCGATTGCTTCCATGCCATCTACACCGATATGAACATGATCCGCATGCGCAAGATCAGTCCGTATCACTACTTCACCTTCTCCGTCTGCCATGTTGAGGCCGGTATCCGCGACAACACGATCCCGGATTCCTGCTTCTTTGAGGGTACCTTCCGCTACTTCACCCCGGAAGACGGCGTCATCTTCTGGAACGAGATGCTGAAATTTATCGAAGCAGAGTGCAAGAGCTATGACTGCACCTTCGATTATGTCATCCTTCCTCGCTTCCTGCCTGTCACAAACAGCGCAGAGGGCGCTGCCGTCGGACACGAGATCGCTCTTAAGAATTTCGGCGAAGACGCTCTCCTCAGCATGGAACCCTGGATGGCATCCGAGAGCTTTGGCAGCATCATGGCTCAATACCCGAGCTGCTGGGGCTTCGTAGGCATCAAGAACGAGGAGCTCGGCTCCGGCTCCGGCCATCATACTCCGGAGTTCGATGTAGACGAAGACGCTCTGGATTACGGCTGCGCGATGCACGTCGCTTTCGCCAGGGATTTCCTGGCTGGCGACTACGACCTCACCACCGGCTTCAAACCGCTGTATGATGATGTCGAGGATCTCATCGAGTACTGCTGCTGGAAATAATATCGGATAATAACGAACGATCGAGTAGGAGGAGGCTTGTCCGACTCTTACTCGCCGCGCCGGCCGCCCGTTGCCGTCAGGCAACAATTACCTTTGGGCGGCTGTGTGCAAAAAGGCCCCAAAAACTGTCGCACCAACCTCTTCCGGGGTTTCGTGCGACAGTTTTTTACATTCCGCCAAAATTGGAAAAGGAACCATACCGGCGGTCCGGAGATTCCTCGTCGGTGTTCGAGGTGACCTGGGAAATCACATCCTTGGCCGTTGTGCCCTCGCCGCCATGCTGTCCTGCCCCACGCGCCTTCTCCTCCTCGGCCTTTTTATCCTTGAAGAACTTCCGGGCGTAAAGGGCAAATCCGACGATGATCAGTACAATGCAGATGTAGCCATAGATATTCGGCTCCATTTTTACCATGTCTACCACGGTCGAGCCGTCAAAGAAAATTGTCTTGAAAATATCCATTCTCGTTCCCTTCGCGCGAAAAACGCGCAAAAAATATGTGGCCGCCCGTTGCCGTAAGGCAACATCTACCTCAAAAAAAGGACAGCCGCAGAAAACTCTGCGGCTGCCGATTATCATATTCAGTTTTTAAATTACATGAGGTACTGGCCGTTAGCAACCCAGCTAGCGAATACACCCGCGATCAGAACGGAGGTGATAGTAACGGTTGTGAAACCACCAACGATCATACGAGGGAACATGTGAGCCATGAGGTAATCAAACTCCTCATCGGTATCTGCCAGAGCCTTGCAGGTATTCTCAGTAATGATAGCATTCGGAGGGAAGCCATACAGAGCGGTCAGTGCGCAGGCAAATGCCATCGGGAAGGTCATGCGAAGGACCTTCGCAACGAGGAAGCAGAACAGAGCCATGCCGGCAACACCAACAACGATGAGCAGGACCATCGGGCCAACAACGGCGATGATCATGTCAGGGGTAGCAGTCTTCAGACCGTCGAAGATGTAGATCATCAGAGCGAACATAACGAAACCGTAGGATTTCGCCTTGCCCAGGGAGTCCTCATCCAGGAAGCCGATCTGAGTAGCAAGGATAGCTACAAGCAGAGCCCAGATAGCTGCGGACAGACCAGTCAGGCTGCCGAGCTTGCTAGCGATGAAAGCAACGATGTACAGACGAAGCAGGATCATAGCAGTGCTGTTCAGCTTAACAGGAATCTCAGGGATGAGCTTCTTGCGGTTTTCCTTAGCACTTGCCAGGTTGCCGCTATCCTCGTTAACTGTAGCATCAGTCTTAGCTGCGGCTGCATTGCCACTGCGGAACTCCTTCAGAAGGCGGTTGCCCTCGAGCTTCAGCATGATAGCGGTAAGCGGATATCCAGCAAAGCCCTGCATACAGTACATAGTGATTGCGAACAGAGCGGCGAGTTCATTACCAGCTGCCTCGTAAGCATCACGCATGGTCGTAGCTGCAACGATACCACCAGTCAGAGGCGGCAGACCAGCGACTACGTATGCGGAGCCGATGATAGGAGTACAGATCAGCCAGCTGAAGATGCACATGCCGAGCAGACCAGCAAGGCATACAACGATAACCTTCCACTGCTCAAGCAGCTGCTTGATGCTGATGATCGTGCCCATGTGAGTCAGGCAGAGGAACATTGCACAGGTACCGCCGAACGGAAGGATTCCGGAAATCGTGGCGATATCTGCCGGGAAGAATGTCCAGTAGCCGACCAGGAAGCAGATGGCCGTAATGAATACGGACGGGATCCAAGCCTTGGTGAAGTAGCTGACTAATTCACCGATGACTGTGGCTGCACACATGCAAATGAATGCAACAAACAATGTCATAATACACACTCTCCTTTTGGAAATATTTATATAAAAAACAACTGCACAACCGTTCTCTGACCACATTAATCCTGTCCTACTCCAAAAGAACCGATCCCATGTTTCCAGAGTGCAGCCATTTTCTATATCAAAGTTTTCAAGGTTCTAAAAAGAATGCGTTGGATTTATAAAAAATCTATAAACGCTATCGATAATATAATACATCAAACCAAAAGTGTCAAGACTTTTTCCCGTCAAAATGCCTCATTTTGTTTCGAACTTTTTTCGTTTTTTGTGTACTGGTTTTGAATCCCGTATATTTTTCATTTCAGTCATAAAAACAGGCATGGTTGCCGAATAGTTTTCGGCAGTGTGTTTTTATGTAATATGTTTTCATATTATGCATCTTTTGATTTGCGGGCGGCCGTGTGCAAAAAAAAGAAAGACCCATGCAGGATCAACACTGCATGGGTCTTTCATGATAGCCAGTAGGGGAATCGAACCCCTGTTTCCGCCGTGAGAGGGCGGCGTCTTAGCCCCTTGACCAACTGGCCATATTGTAAGTCGAGGTGACAAGATTCGAACTTGCGGCCTCTACGTCCCGAACGTAGCGCTCTACCAAACTGAGCCACACCTCGCTACCTGAGCTATATTACTCTCCGCTTTTCTTTTTGTCAATAGTTATTTTTCAAACTCTTCGGAATACGGGATGAACTCGTCTTGCGATCTCTGCTCCCAGAAGGCCGATCACGACACCGGAGACAACGCCGGACACCAGCAGGAACGGCAGATAATAAACCAGCCGCGAGGTGCCGAGCATGAAGGCTGCTACGACGATCTGTGCGATATTATGGCTTACACCGCCGCACACACTTACACCGGTTGTGCTGAAGATGCCCATCTTCTTCATCAGGATCATCACCAGGCAGCTGAGCATGCCGCCGGCCAGGCTGTACATCATCGGTCCAAAGCCCGTAAAGGTAAACGCAACCAGCAGGATTCGGATTGTGGAAATAATAAAGGCATCCTTCTCTCCCAGCTCATAAAGGGCTGTCACGACGACCAGGTTTGCCAGTCCGATTTTCATGCCGGGTACGGCGACCTGGATGGGGATCAGCGTCTCGACCCAGCTAAGCAGCATAGCCAATGCGATCATCAGGCCGTACAGGGTTATCTTTTTTACACTCATTTTTCAAGCACCTGGCTTTCCTCAGTTTACCACAGCGTCCGGCAGATCTTCATCCACCTCACCGTTTTCGATCGAGATCTCCAGCTTATGCGGCAGGCAGATGATGGTCTGTCCCTCGTAGCAGATCCCGGAGCCGTAATTTCTCACGCAGATCTGATCGGGGCAGCTGGCCTCCGTGACTCTCACCATTCCATCCTCGATCTGCAGGATATTGTACTCTCCATCCTCCAATTCGTACCCTTTTTCCGTATTCACATCCAGCGGGAGCCTGTCTACGACGGTATTGTTGATCCGGACGACGACCTCCGTACCTGTCTCGCGGTTAAAAAGAAGAAAAAGTCCTCCCGCCCCGGCGGCAAGAAGCAAAACAATGATTAAAATCAGATCCGCTTTTCTTATCTTCAAAGCAATCTCCCATCCTATAGCATTTGCAGAAAATATATGTTAATATAAGAAGACTGTCAACAGACAACACTATTCTATCACAAAGAAGGATTTATGAAAAAGAAAAAATCTCTGAAAAAACGTATACCACTACTGGCTCTGTCCGTACTGCTCGCGGCAGGAAGCCTCTTTACAGGCTGCAAAAGCCCTGGCTCCTCTTCGTCCGGTAACAGTCCTTCCTCTTCCGAAACGCAAGGCGCATCCTCCGGCGGGGCAAGCGCGGAGCAGACGACCTCCAATCCCTATGGGGAGCCGACGCCTGGGGACCTGAGCAATGTCACCTACAGCAAGGCGCGGAAAAACTACAGCCGGACCTACTGGAACCTCGATACGATCATCACCATCACCGTCTACACGGAGGAGGAAGCCTACGTCTTGAACGGCGACGGGTGCGGCAATCTGCTGGATCACTACGAGAACCTTCTCAGCCGGACAATCGAGACGAGTGAGGTTTCCCTGCTGAATACCAGACAGATCACCGAGGTCTCCGACGATACGGCAGAGCTTCTGGAAAAGGGTCTGTACTACAGTGAGCTTAGCGGCGGACGCTACGATATCGCCATCGCCTCCGTGACCAGCGTCTGGGATTTCCGGGCGGATGAGCCCGTCGTTCCGGACGCAGCCGATCTCGAGGAGGGTGTGAAATGGGTCGACTACCAGGCGGTTCATCTGGATGGCAACAAGGTCACCTTCGACAATGAAAAAACAGGCATCGATCTCGGCAGTATCGCCAAGGGCTACATCGGCGAGAAGCTTCGCGAGTATCTCGTCAGCCAGGGTGTGAAAAGCGCGATCCTGAACCTGGGCGGCAACCTGATCTTCATCGGTTCCAAGCCGGACGGCTCTGATTTTTCGATGGGGATCCAGCAGCCCTTCGGCTACACGGGTCTTGAGTATTTCGGCATCATCAGGGGCTCCGACATCTCGATCGTCACCTCCGGTGTCTACGAAAGATATTTCAAAGGCGCAGACGGAAAATATTACCATCACATCCTGGATCCCGAAACCGGCTACTCCATCCGGAACAACCTCTACTCGGTCACGATCGTAGGCCCTTGCTCCACCGACTGCGATGCTCTGAGCACCACCCTCTTCTCCCTTGGCGTTGAGGACGGTCTGGAGCTGATCAATTCCATCGACGGCTACTACGCTGTCTTTTACACGAATACCGGCGAGATCATCCTCTCCGACGGCATCGAAGAGGCCTACGGCTTTGAGGAGGTCGAGCACGACCACTATACGTTTGATACCGCTGTTCTTCAGTAGAACACTCGCCTGTAAAATGTAAAATAAGAAGGAAAAAATAGACAGCGCTTAATGCAAAACCCCTTCCCGGATAACCGGAAAGGGGTTTTTTTAGAGTCAGATGCAAAATGTAAATTTACTGGACAGCCGCCTGAGCAAGCGCATCTGCCAGTGCATCCCTTACGGCTGTGGAAGTCTCCGTAGCGCCTGTAACGCCGTCGATCATTCCGCCCTGGGATTCCATAATCTGAGCTGCGAAGGTACCATCCTCAACAGCCTCCTTGCCGCCGATGCCCTCGGTCTCATTCTCGTGAGCAACCTCTACGGTGAGGATCGAGTTCTTGTCGACGACGATCGTAACCGTGACCTCACCGCCATGGCCCATACCTACGCCGGTATAGGAGCCAGGATTGTAGAGGACGGTACTCTCCTGTACATAGTACTTCACGCCTACCACTACCAGAGAAGCAATCAGGATGACGGCCAGAAGTACGAAGTTCTTATATTCCTTTAAAGTACTCATCTTCATTCTTCTGCCTCCTTTAGCCTTCTGCGGGAGCAGCTGCTTCCGCTGAGAGAAGTTTGCGAACCTCGGACTCCTTCAGAAGCTCGATGGTCTTCTTCGGGCACTTTGCAGCGCAGGCTCCGCAGCCAGCGCAATTATCCGGGTCAACGGTTGCCTTGCGCTTCCCGTCGATCATTTCGACATGGACAGCGTCAAAGGCGCACTGCTTGGTGCAAAGACCGCAGCCTACGCAGTTGTCCTTGTGGACGTATGCCTTCTCAGGCTCCTCTGCCGGTGCTGCTGCTGCACTTTCGGCCTCAGCCGGTGCTGCTGCCGCAGCCGCCGCTGCAGCTGCTGCCGCCGCTTCCTGCGCCGCCCGCGCGGCGTCATTGGCGCTCACCGCGGCCTCTGCCTCTTCCTTGCTTGCCGTCAGGAAAGAACGGGACATGTATCCCTTGACATCTCCGTCCTCCTTCTCACAGGTGACCAGGCACCATCTCGGTCCTGCCGCGAGAACGGAAACTTCCATGCCTCTTCTGACCGTTCCGCATTTGTCGGATTCGACGTTTGCTTCCGTATGAAGGCTGACATCGTCCAGCGCATATTTGGTCTG
>CAMOGO010000045.1 GCA_946614075.1 uncultured Lachnospiraceae bacterium
AGCAGATCGAAGTCTTTGAGAAGGAATACAATCTGCTTACATGGGATGCGCCGGGGCATGCATCCTCCAGACCCTTCCGGCTGGAGTTTTCCCTGATGGATAAAGCGGTATGGCTGCATGAGATTCTGGCAAAAGAGGGGATTTCCCATCCCATACTGATTGGGCAGTCGATGGGGGGCTATGTTTCCCAGTGCTTTCTGCAGAAATACCCTGGTGAGGCAGCCGGCTTCATTTCCATTGATTCGGCCCCGTTAAAGCGCAGCTATGTGACAGGGGTGGAGATCTGGCTTCTGAAAAGAACTGCGCCGATGTTTTGGGCTTTTCCGTGGAAAATGTTAAAACAGCTTGGCGCAAGCGGCTGCTCGGAGACGGACTACGGAAGAAAGCTCATGGAGCATTTTATTGGCTCCTACACGAAGGAGGAGTATGTCGGACTGGCCGGTCACGGGTATCGTATCCTTGCGGAGGCCATGGAGGCGGACCTGCCGTATGCGATCGATTGTCCGGCGATCCTGATCTGCGGAGAGAAGGATCAGGCAGGATCCGCCAAAAGCTACAACCGGAGATGGGCAAAAAGAGAAGGCATACCGCTGTACTGGATGAAAGAAGCCGGACATAATTCCAACACAGATAAACCAGAAGAAGTAAATAAGATTATCACGGACTTTGTCAGGTCTATTCAGGAGGATCGCTATGAGTAAGGCACTTTTTATCCGGGCCATATCCAGATTCGCTGCCGGACTACTGCTGGTTTCGGGCTTACTGTTTATACCCGCGGGGACATGGAACTATCCCCAAGGCTGGCTTCTGATCGGGATCCTGTTTGTCCCGATGTTCCTTGCCGGGCTTGTCATGATGAAAAAGAATCCGGAACTGTTAAAGAAACGCCTGAGCGTCAAGGAAGAGGAATCGGAGCAGCGCCAGGTCATTCTGTTCAGCGGGATCATGTTTCTGGCGGCTTTTATTGCTGCGGGTCTTAGTTATCGGTGCCATTGGCTGATGCTTCCCGTTCCGGTCAGTGTTGTGGCGGCGATCGTTTTTATGGCGGCATATGCACTGTATGCGGAGGTCCTGCGGGAGAACACCTATCTTTCCAGGACTGTGGAGGTTCAGGAAAACCAGAAGATGATCGATACCGGACTCTATGGGATTGTCCGGCATCCGATGTATATGGCGACGGTGTTTTTATTCCTGGCCATGCCACTGGTGCTGGGCTCCGTGATTTCGTTCGTGATTATGCTGCTGTACATCCCGATCATTATCAAACGGATCCGCAATGAAGAACTGGTTTTAGCAGAGGGCCTCGCTGGCTACCGTCAATACATGGAGAAAGTAAAATACAGACTGGTTCCTTTTGTCTGGTAAGCCGGGCTGAGTTCAGGCGTCATAATGTAATCGAAAAGAATGGGGCAGGGAGATCGAAAAAAGATCTCTCTGCCCCACATGTTTGCAAAAATATGATATTATTCCCTAAAAAGGGGGCAGTATCATGGCGAGAATAAAACAGATACACATCGCACTGCTTCTGATGCTCATGGCGGCGGGAAGTAGAATAGCGTCGTGAAGCGGTAAAGGCAAAAAGGAGAGGTAAAAGAATTGACAAACGGTGAGAGAAGAGATAAAGGACTGGCCTATGTGGGTGACCGAGAGGTCTTTGCGGAGATGGTGGAATGCAAGAAAAAGCTGAAGAAGCTGAATTCGCTTGATGCCTGGGAGTATGAGAAGGTGAATGCCGCAGCGAAGGAGGTCATCGAGGATTCGGAGGAGCTCTTTATCATCCCGCCCTTTTACTGTGAGTACGGCACCCATATCAAGATCGGGAAGAATTTTTTCGCCAATTATCATTGTGTCATGATCGACGTGGCACCGATCACGATCGGGGATAATTGCCTGCTCGGACCGAATGTCTCCATCTATACCGCGGGGCACCCGCTGCATCCGCAGACGAGGGCGAGCGGGTATGAGTACGGCAAGAGCGTGACGATCGGCGATAATGTCTGGATCGGCGGCAATGTGGTGATCGTCCCCGGGGTTCACATCGGAGATAATACCGTGATCGGGGCGGGAAGCGTGGTTACGAAAGATATCCCCGACATGGTCCTTGCGGCCGGGAATCCCTGCCGGGTGATCCGAAGCATCACAGAGGAGGATCGAAGGAAGCTTTTCAAGGATGAGGACATCGATGAGGAAGCCTGGAAGATCATCACGGGAGCTTCATGAATAGAGACATGAATAGAGACAAGGATGGAGAATAGAAGCTGGAAGGTAAGGAGGAAACATGATGGAAATGCTGACGAAACTCAACAGTCCTTTCCTGTACCTGGTCTGCGGCGGGATTATCCTGTTCGTGGCTGTGATCTGTGTGCTGTTCGCGGTCCGGGCCTACCGGGCCGGGAAAGCCATGGGAATCGACGAGGCCAAAATGAAGCGCGTGATCGTGGCGAGTACGACCTTTGCGATCCTGCCGAGTGTGGGGATCCTTTTGGGTGTGATTGCTCTTTCGGGAAGCCTGGGGACCCCGTGGCCCTGGCTCAGGCTTTCGGTCATCGGCGCCCTGCACTATGAGACCCAGGTCGCAGAGGCGGCGGCAGAGGCCGTCGGGATCGGCGGTCTGTCGATCTCGAAAATGACTCCGGAGGCGTTTACGACGATCGCGCTTCTGATGAGCTTCTGCATCATGTGGGGCATGATCTTTGTGACGATCAATGGGAAAGCCTATTCCAATCGTCTGCGAGGGCAGGCTCCGGAGAAAAAGAAAGAAAAGGCCAAGAGGGGACCGGATCTGTCCGGCTTTGCCGATACGGCTATGACAGCCATGTTTATCGGTCTGGTTTCTGCCTACATTGCCAGTTACATCGGGGAGATCGTCTCCGGCGAGGGCCTGTTTACCTTTGACGGAAGCTTCTTAGCCCTGGCGGTAGCTGTCATGGCAGCGCTTGCGATGGCTGTCTTTATCCGCATCAAGGAGAAGACAGGGGCCGAGTGGGTGGACAGCTTCTCGGTCGCCGGCAGCATGCTCGTGGCAATGACCGCAGCCGTTTTTCTTTCGAATATCGCAGGTTAGGGGGTGGATCGAATGCAAAACAGAATGGATCAGCAGGAAAGCTATGAAAAATATCTGAACACGACACATCGCCTCGGGCGTATCCTGACCACGGCGGTCCTCGTGCTTCTTCTGGCGGCCCCCTTTGTGATCGGTGTATACCTGCAGGCTATGCCGAATCTCCCGGCAGCTCTGAAAGCCTTTCTTGGCGTCGGCATCGTGTACCTGGTGAGCTGCATCGCCGAGTATCTGATCTATGTGCCGATGCTTGGTGCGGGCGGCAGCTACCTGGCCTTCATCACGGGAAACCTCATCAATATGAAGATCCCTTGTGCGATCAATGCCCGTGACATCGTCGGGGTAAAGAGTGGGACGCCGGAAAATGAGATCATCTCGACGCTGTCGATTGCGACGTCATCCCTTGTGACCATCGCCGTCCTGGCAATCGGCGTTGTGATGATGATCCCGCTGCAGCCCGTCCTGCAGTCCCCGGCTCTGCAGCCGGCTTTCGAAAATGTCGTTCCGGCTCTTTTCGGCGCGATGGCTTGTAAGTACTATCGGACAGACCGGACAGTTTCCCTGATCGTCCTGACCTTCATGTCCGTGCTTTACATCTTTGTGCCGTCGCTGATCGGCTCGGCCAGCATGATGGTCATCCCGAGCGGTGCCCTGGCGATCGCTTTGTCGTATCTTAGCTTCCGGAAAAAGAGAGAAGCGGCAAAAGAGAAGAAAAACGGAAAGGGAGGAGAGAACGAATGATTTTTCTTTATATCATCCTTGGCCTGATTGGCCTGCTGCTGGCGCTCGTTCTCGTCGCTGTGGTCCGGACCCTGATCACACCGGCCAAAAGCTCGGAATGGAAGCCGAAGCTGGATGCGGAGCGCGAGCAGGAATACGCGGAAAAGCTTGCGGACATGGTCCGCTTTGAGACCGTTTCTTACAAAGGGCAGATCCAGCGGGAGAAATTCCTGAAATTCCATAAAATCCTGGAGAGACTTTTTCCGCTGGTGCATGAAAAGCTTGAGAAAACGGAGATTGACGGCAGTCTGCTGTACTACTGGAAGGGAAAGCATCACGACAAGCCCATCGTGCTGATGGGACATCAGGATGTCGTCCCGGCAGAGGGCAAATGGGAGCATGAGCCCTTCTCCGGCGATATTGTGGATGGGCAGATCTGGGGCCGCGGGACGGCGGACACGAAGTGCTCGGTCATGTCCTTCCTGCAGGCAACGGAGGAGCTTCTGAAGGAGGATTTCGTTCCGGAGCAGGACGTCTACCTGGCTTCTTCCAATACCGAGGAGGTCGGCGGCGAAGGCTGCCCGAAGCTCGTGGCGGAGCTGAAAAGACGTGGTGTGAAGCCCTTTATAGTCAATGACGAGGGCGGCTCCATTGTGACAGAGCCAATGGCAGGGCTGAAAGGAAACTATGCCATGGTCGGTGTCCTGGAAAAAGGACAGGGTAACCTGAAAATCGTCGCCCGGTCAAACGGCGGCCATTCCAGCTACCCTCCCAAAAACTCGCCGATCGTACGGCTTTCGAAATTTATGACGGATCTGTCAAAGCACAGCCCGATGAGATCCGTCATGAATACGCAGGCCCGGGAAATGTTCGCCAATATGGCGCCTTATGGGCCGTTCTGGATGCGCCTGCTTTTTGGCAATCTTTGGCTGTTCAAGCCATTGCTTGAGCTTCTGATGCCATCGATTTCCGCCCAGGCAGCGGCTCTTTTGCATACGACCGTCGCACCCACGATGCAGTCCGGTTCCGATGGCTGCAATGTTCTTCCGCAGGAGGCAACGCTCACCCTGAACCTCCGCTATATTCCGCATCAGAATATGGAAGAGAGCAATGCCGCTATCGCACGGCTTGCCAGGAAGTACGATCTCGAGATGGAGATCATCGACGCGTATCCTGCCTGCGAACCGGTCGACGCCCATAGTGACGCGTTCCATCTGGTCGAGTCGGTCGTCCGCGACGTCTTCCCGGAGCTGCCCATCATTCCGTATGTCATGACAGGCGGCACCGATGCTCGTCATTTCCAGGAGATCTGCGATGCCTGCATCCGGTTTTCGCCGGTTGTCTACGGCCCTGCGCAGATGAAGGGAATGCATGGATTGAATGAACGCCTGGATACCTACAGCCTCCCCGGCGCCGTCGACTATTACAAGGCTCTCATCCGCGCAAATGAATAGGAACCATATACAAGGCTGCTACAGCAAGGCTCTTTTGATCTGCCGCTTGCTGTGGCGGCCTTTTAGAATCCGGCGTCCTCCACGAGGACTGTCATTGCGCCGCCGCAGGCCATGCCTGTGGTCGTGGCGACATCGCCGGACAGATCAAAGTCCATGATCTCATAGCGGCCGGTCCCGATCAGGGTGAGGGCCTTGCGGATGACAGCACCCTCATTCAGGCCGCCGCCGACGCTGCCGACGATTTTGCCGGAGGGAAGGACGGCCATCTTGGAGCCTTCCTTGCGAGGGGTAGAGCCGTCGGTCTCGAGGATGGTCGCGATGGCCATGGGCTCCCTGGCCTCAGCCAGATACTCCAGCGTAGGGATCTCCAGATCCGTGTCGATCGCAAAACGGCCGGGGGCTGCGTGCTCTGACTGCCGGCGGTAGGCGATGACCTCAGACAGGATGGAGACGGCGATCTCCTCCGGGGTGACGGCACCGATGTCCAGGCCGATCGGGGTGTTGATGCGCGCAAGCTTCGCCGGGTCGACGCCCTCGTCCCGGAGCATCTGCAGCTGGACGGAGGTCCGGCGGCGGGAGCCGATCATGCCAAGATAAGCCGGGAATTCGCCTGCCAGGACGCCGCGCAGGCAAAGATCGTCAAACCGGTGTCCTCTTGTGACGATGACGACGTAGTCAAAAGAAGTGATTTTCAGGTCACGGATGGCCTTTGCAAAGTCATCGCAGATCACCTGTGCGGCATCCGGGAAGCGGTCAGCGCTGGCAAATTCCGGCCGGTCATCGCAGACCGTTACGGCAAAGCCGCACATGGCACCGATCCGGCAGACCGGCACACCGATGTGGCCTCCGCCAAAGACGATCAGGCGCTCCTGCGGCAGCACCGGCTCGTGGATGATCAGAGTCTCCCCCTCTGACTTCAGCGTGACCTCGGCGGAGGTTCGTCCATGGTTGTCCGTCACCGGCTCTACCTCGGTGAGTCTGCGGCGGATATCGGATGAGACCAGCCCGGTCTTTTTGACGATGGTGGTTTCCATTGCTACGCTCTGGTTTTTTCTCAGATGATCAAGGGCTTCTTTGTAAATGCTGTTCATATCGGTTCCTCCCTTTTGCGATAATCCTGTGATAGTGTGTCCTGGAGCTATTCCACAACCAGGTATCCTGCAGCCTGGTTGATCCATGTTTTAAGCTTCTTTGCTGCTTCGTATCTTCTTTCGTGAGCCTTTATGGCCTCCTCGGTCTTACATTTCTCCCTGCTTTTGTCAAATCGCTCCTCGAGGCTGACTTTTTGGTCTTCGCGGATGACTTTGTCCGCCAGGTACAGCACGGCAGCCTCGTCCAGCTCCGCGCCGTCCCAGTCATGATGCTGCCGGATCAGGTCTGCCGCATCCGGGTAGCCTAAGCGTTCCAGCCACAAGGCCCCGACAGCGGCATGATTCTTCTCGGCTCGGGCGACATCGTGGAGCAGAGCCGCGCTGATGAGCAGGTCGTCTGTCCGGTCGCCTGACCAGCTTCCGGCCCGGTCGCCCGCCGCGCCTTTAGCTCCTTCCGCAGCGTTACCCTCACGCAGTGCCTCTGCGATGCGCTTTGCTTCCTGTGCGACGGCGCGGCTGTGGGCGATCACGCGATCCCCTGGGGCGGCTGCCAGCAGGAGCTTTTCCGCCAGGGCCGGCGTGAGCGGCAGCGGCATAGCATGGGGTTTACCCAGTGCTTCTTCCACTTGCGGGAAACGGATGCCATCGGGAAACGACGTGTCCTCCTGCGTCAATGCGACATAGCCTGTGTAGTCCAGGCGGAGCTTCCGGCTCTCGGAAAGAGGGACTCCCTGGAGGCTGGCGAGGATGGCCTGGATCACGGAGGCGTGAGCCACAATCGCGATATTCCCGGCTTCCTTGGGGGCATCGCTGCCCTCAGCTCCAGGGCAGCCAAGGCAATGGGCAAACGCAGGCATCACGCGGGCGCGGACCTCCTCGAGAGTCTCAGCTCCGGGCGGGACCAGGAGTGGATCCTGCCCCCGGGCTTTGTACAGCTCCGGATACTGGGCTTTTATCGTGTCAAAATCCAGACCGTCCCACACCCCCATATGCTGCTCGGAAAGCTCCGGGACCAGGATCGGGTCCGGCTTTTCCGGGAGACACCTGCACAAAAGAGCAGCCGTATCGCGGCAGCGGGAGAGCGGACTGGTAAAAACCGCCTGAATGCCGGCATCGGAAAGCGTTTCCCCCAGAAGGCATGCCTGCATTCGGCCAAGCGGCCCCAGAGGCGTGTCCGTGCTTCCCAGGCACATGCGGGACCCGAACGGAAAACCCGGATGTCCATGGCGGATCAGATAAATCGTTCTCATCGGTGCCCACGCCTTCCTTTACAAAACCCCGTCAAAATAAGTGTCATAAAGCCGGCTGGCCTCCTCGCGGAGCGCTGCGGAGTAGGCCTCATATCGGGACAGAAGGTCCAGACCCGCTGGCGTCAGGCTGCTGCTGCCGCCGCCCCGGCCGCCCTGGCTGCGCTGGATCAGGGAGTGGCTCAGCTGAGTCTCCAGCTGCCGGATCGCGTTCCAGCTGCTCGAGGAGGACATCTGCATCCGCTGG
>CAMOGO010000046.1 GCA_946614075.1 uncultured Lachnospiraceae bacterium
CCGTTCGAGAAGCATAAGCAGTATCTGGCAGCATCATAAAAACTGCCACCAGATCAAAATCTGATGGCAGGAAAATTTTTGTTTTTTTAATTGTCTACTTGACGGGGAGCAGTTCAGGTGACACTGAGAACCGTCCCCGTTGTCATCGAACCGTCCCCGTTGTCATCCCCGTTGTCATCCCCGTTGTCATCATCCCCGTTGTCACCTTAGGCGGCCTGTGGGAATAGAATATTTAAGCTGAATACGGAGTGGGCGGTATGGAATGAAATATCGCCCCCGTATTTTTTCACCACCTGGCGCATGCTCTGTACGCCAAAGCCGTGGACGGAGGTGTCCTCCTGCGTGGTTTTCGGGAGGCCGTTCTCCAGGATGAGATCCCCGCCATAGTAATTGTGGGAATGAATGGACAGGAGCCCGCCTTCGCCCTGGATGGAGAGCCCGATTTCCCTCTGATCCGGCGGGAGCGCGACGACGGCCCGGATGGCATTGTCCAGGATATTTCCGAACAGGGAGTAAATGTCCGCATCGCTCATAAAGGACAGCTTTTTGCCGTCGGCGATGCAACTGATGAGGATCCCGTTCTGCTGGCAGTACATGTTTTTCTCTGCCAGGATGATGTCCAGGGCGCTGCAGCCGGTTTTGGGCATGGAATCGTAGATGTTGATGACCTTTTCCATGTCGGCGACGGTCTCCGGGGCGATCTGGGTCTCATTACCGATCCGGCGGATCTGATGCCGCATGTCATGGCATTTCAGATTGATCTGGTCGATGGTCGCGCGGGAAAGCTGGTATTGCTGCTGCTCCATCTGCCGCATCTGCGCCAGGACCTGCAGCTCATTTTCCAGGGAATGCTGCAGGAGCAGGGTAAACTGCAGGAGCAGGAGCACGAAGGAGCAAAGCATGCTGGTCAGGTTCTGCGCGAGATAAACCAGGTCACGCGGATGGCCTGCATAGCTGCGGCGTATGATGTCGTACAGGACAATCTCCAGAACAATGCCCAGTGCAAAGACGAGAAGGAGATGGCCTTTGCCGAGACTGACGCGGTCTCCGTCCTTGAGCCGTTTCCCGAACAGAGCAAAAAAAATGGCGTAGATGGCAAGCCGGAAGGTAAGCTTCAGGGCGGCCCCGGGGAGAGTATCGGGAAAGAGGAGGGCAGACACACTCTCCGGGAGACATCCGATCGCCAGGGATGCGATGTGCTGGACGCCATAGGCTGCAAGGGTACAAAAGGAGCAGTCATTCAGAGAAACATCAAAGCATATCATGCCAAGCAGGGTCATCAGTCCAACGCAGAGAATAAAGTTTGAAACGCTGGTCCGGAAGGTGTCGGGCCTTTGATAGATGAGATAAAAGGCGCAGGCAGTAAACAGCAGACAGACAGGGAAGGTAATGGCAAAATACCTTCTCTTTTTTTGCGTGAACAAGAACATGCAGCTGGCCAGGGTAAGAGCAAGCCAGAACCGGACGCCATAGGAAAAAAGTAAAGCAGACATGATATCTCCTTTCAGGAATGCCCACCGATGTAATCATTCAAAGCCTGGATAAAAGGCTTTCTCCGAGGCCGGGACATCTGAAGCTGATCCGAGCCTACGGTCACCAGATTGCCCTGGACACCCCGCACGTACATGAGATTCACCAGATAGCAGCTGTTGCAGCGGACAAAGAGGCCGGAGTCAAGCTTTTCCTCCACCTGCTTCAGGTTGCCGTACGCAGGATAATCGCCGTCGGCCGTATGATAGAGAATATGGTGATTCTGCACCTCCACGTACAGGATCCGGGAGGTGGAGGTCCGTATGATGTCGTCGCCGGAGGTGATCAGGATTTCCTTGGACTGGCGGAAGGTGAGCTGGTGGATGGCCCGGTTGATTTTCAAGGAGAAACCGGCGTAGGAGACTGGCTTTACGACGAAATCAAAGGCGTTTGCCTCGTAGCCCCGCACCGCGAAGGAGACCAGGTTCGTGACAAACAGAAGAAGTACGGAAGGGTCCGTCTGCCGCAGGGACAGGGCGGTATCCATCCCATTCATTCCATTAAGACCGATATCCATCAGCACCATATCGTAGACCGGCTGGTACTCGATCAGAAACTGCTCGCCGCTTTCAAACCAGCGGATCGCAAATTCATGGCCGTTTTCCCGCCCCCATCTGTCAAAACAGGACCGCAAGGTTTCCATTTCGTCCTTTTCATTTTCCACGATCGCAATCTGAAAATTCATGGGTAGACTCCGTACAGACATAGGCTTGCAATGGCAGCGCCGATGCAGACAATACAAACAAACGTAAATGAAGGCTTTTGCACACTTATGGATTATACCACCGTTGCAAAACCGGCGCAATTCAGGCACACCCCGTGAGGGCGACAGCTTACGTTGCCAAAATGACAGAAAAAGTGCTGGCGCGTTTTGAGCATGCGAAGCCGATATAATGACGGACAAAAGCAACACGTAAAAACGCAACCAACCAACATCAGGCAGGCAGCGAAAGGAAGTTCTGCCCTGCCGCACCTTCATGAGATGAGAAAGGAGATCACATGAAACGAGCTTTATCTCTCGTACTTGGCGCTGCCATGGCGCTTACTTCCCTGGGCGGCTTTGCCTTAGCGGAAGATGCTAAGTACACCACCGAAACCACAGCTGACGGCTGGGTCCGCGTTGTCAACGAAGACGGCGCAGTCCTGGGATATGATCCGGAAAGCGGCGTCACCCTCCTCGAGGTTGACGGCTACGCATTCAAAGACCTGAACAAAAACGGCGAGCTCGATCTGTATGAGGACTGGCGTGAGTCCTACGAGGATCGTGCGATGGATCTGGTATCCAAAATGGACGTACAGGACATGAGTGGCCTCCGTATCAACGGCGCGATCGGCTCCCTGGACACCGACATTGCAAATTCCAACGACATGGATGGAAACCCGCTGTATCCGCAGCTCACCGAAGAGGGTAAGCGTTATTTCATCATGTATCCGGTCAGCTTCGGCGCTCCTTTGACCGCTGCAGCACCGGCAGCCAATGCGATGCAGGCGGTTGCAGAGTCCACTCACCTGGGCATCCCGATGATGCTGAACTGCGACCCGACCACCACGATGACCGGTACCGTGACAAACATGGCACTCGGCGCCACCTTCTCCCCGGATAAGGTTCGCGAGCTGTCTCTGGACGTTGCGAAGCTGTACCGCGCTGCCGGCATCACCATGACCCTGAGCCCGCAGGTTGACCTGGCCAGCGACCCTCGCAGCCAGTACATCAACACCTTCACGGAGGACCCGGCTCTGGCAGCAGCTCTGGCAAACGCTATGATCAGCGCTTATCAGTCCACCTACGCAGAGGACGGAACCGATCTCGGATGGGGCAAGGACTCCCTGGCCGTCCAGTTCAAGCATTTCTTTGGCAACATGGCCAATGAGGGCGGACGTCACTATCACGACTACACCGGCAAGTACACCGTCATGAGCGAGGCAGATGTCGAGACTCAGCTGGTACCTTTTGTACAGGGCGGCTTCACGCTGGACAGCGCAACAGGCGCTGCTTCCGCAGTCATGGTTACCTACACCGTTCCTTGCGATGAGAACGGCGAGCCTTACGGCGAGTTGGTAGGCGGTGCTTTCAACGAGTTCATCATGGGTAAGCTCGATGAGCTTGGCTTTGAGGGTATGGTTTCCACCGACTCTCTGACCTTCGAGGATCTGGATCTGGGCTATATGGTTATGCTTCAGACCGCTTTCAACGTTGACGAGCTCAGCCTCGATGAGAAGATCTGCCTGATGTTCAGCCTTGGCGTAGATCAGATCATGGGCAACACCACGGTACCCGCAGTCGTTTCTGCTTATGACCTGTTTGTCGAGCAGTACGGCGAGGAAGCTGCTCTGCAGAACTGGCAGGATGCTGCTTATGACTGCGTGCTTCCGATCTTCCGTGTAGGAAACTTTGATAATCCGTATGTTGACTGCGCAGAGTCCGCAGCTATCTTTGAGGAGTACACTCCTGCCGCTACCAACGAGCTCGCACAGTCTTCCATCATCATGCTGAAGAACGACGGCGTCATCATGGAGAGAGAGGAAGAGGCAAAGGTCTATGTCGTCTCCAACGGCGAAGAGCTGCCCGTCAGCAAGAAGGTCCTGAACGGCTACTTCGAGGTCGTTGACGATGTCGAGGAGGCCGATTTCTCCCTGGTCTTTGTTGACTCCCCGCAGTGCATCAACAGAGGCTATGACACCGAGAAGGAAGAGTGGGTTCCGATCACTCTGCAGTATCGTCCGTACACCGCTGACGCTGACTGCGTCGAGGAAGTCTCCCTCACCGGCGATGTCACCGTAGAGTCCACCAACAGCCCTTACGGCGCTGTCAACAACACTGTCAAGGAAAACCGCGGCTACTACGATGCCGAGAACACTGTATCCAACGAGGCAGACCTCGATCTGATCCTCGACACCGCTGCACTTGGAAAGCCCGTTGTCGTCTGCGTCAACGCTTCCGGTCAGTTCTGCGTCGATGAGTTTGAGAGCGAAGTATCCGCCATCTTTGTCGGCTTTGGCGTCGACAAGTCCAACTACCTGCCTCTGGCAGCCGGTCAGGTCGAGCCCTCCGCTCTGCTTCCGGTCGCAATGCCCGCCAACATGGAGGCTGTCGAGGCTCAGGCACCCGCCGTTCCTCACGACATGGAGTGCTATGTCGATGCAGCCGGCAACACCTATGACTTCGGCTTCGGCCTGAACTGGTCCGGCGTCATCGCCGACGAACGCACCGAGACCTTCGCGGTACCGATGGAGTAAATCAGTAAAACAGACAGAGAATCTCACGGTTTTCTGAGTAAGTAAAAAACGGGGCTGCTGCACTATTTTCTTAGTGCGGCAGCCCCGTTTTTTTATGCACATGGCCGTCTCAAGGAAAGTGTTGCCTTACGGCAACAGACGGCCTGCGCGGCGAGTAGGACTCGGCAAACCTCCTCCTACTCGATTTCGCGGAAGAGTAAGATCTAACCTTGACTGGGTTGACGGATTGGAATCTTTGGATCATGCTGATATAATGACTATGTAGCCCGATTTAGATGTTTTTCTTTTCAGATGAGAATAAAACCATGAATTCATCCTTTATTGTCCACCCGCTGCCGCCTCTTTTTGACAGCTGGTCCGAAATCCTGATATTAGGCTCCTTTCCTTCCGTAAAAACGCGGGAGATGGGTTTTTTCTACGGACACCCGCAGAACCGCTACTGGAAGGTCCTCTCGGCAGTCTTCGAGGATGACTTTCCGGAAACAGTGGAGGAGCGAAAAGCATTTTTACTGCGGCATCATGTTGCCGCCTGGGATGTGATTTACTCCTGTGAGATTACCGGATCGTCCGACGCAAGTATCAAAAATGTCACGCCGACGGATCTCAGACCCATCCTGCAGGCGGCGCCGATAAAGCGGATTTTCGTCAACGGAAAAACAGCAGAGAAGATGTATCGGAAATATACCGAGCCGGTACTTAGTATTTCAGCCACATGCCTGCCCTCCACGAGCCCGGCAAACGCCGCATGGTCGCTGGAAAGGCTCATTGAGGCATGGAGGATAATAAGAGAAGGCAGGCAGTGAATGAACGAAGATATGTTAGAAAAAATATACCAGGAAAGACTGGAACTAAGAAGTTTTTGCGGTATCTAACAGAGTGAGGGAACGTTATGCTTCATGAGGGGCTGTATGAGCAGATCATAAATAAGGGACTGGAGGCGGAGCTTTCCCGTTCGGAGCTTCTTTCGCAGACGGCGCCGATCGATGAGGCGGAGGCTGCGAAGGTGCTGGCAAGGTATATTGCTCAGGTTGCGGAAAAAGGACTCCTGCAGATGCAGGATAACGGCGGCGGCTTGCAGGAGCAGATTTCGCTGGCGAACCGCATGATTCAGGCAATCCAGCCAAGCAGGATAGCCAAGACAGGGGACGGTTCTCTGTCTTCCGAACAAGGCAGAGAACCGTCCCCTGTCTTGCCGTTGTCGTCCCCTGTCTTGGAACCGTCCCCTGCCTTACCCGACATCGTTGCGGATCGGGCGGAGCAGCTTTTGGCCTTGGTTGATCCGCGGAACAAAATCCAGGCGGTGAACGAGAAGGTGCAGCTTACGCGGCCGGAGACGTCGATCGCACAGACGAGCCTTTTCACCGGAGCGGTCCATGAGCCGCAGATGTTTTCGGAGCTGAAGAAGGAGATCATCTCCTGCAGCCGGATCGATATGCTGGTGTCCTTCATCAAGTGGAGCGGGCTGCGGCTCATCATCGACGAGCTGACGGAGTTTGCCAAAAACGGGGGAAAGCTGCGGGTCATCACGACCTCCTACATGGGGGCGACGGATGTGAGGGCCGTGGAGGAGCTGCGAAAGCTCCCCGGGGCCGAGATCAAGGTGAGCTACGATACCAAGCGTACGCGCCTGCACGCGAAGACCTATGTTTTTTACCGGGATACCGGCTTCACCACGGCCTACGTCGGGTCGTCCAACCTGTCAAATGCTGCTATCTCAAGCGGCCTGGAGTGGAATGTGAAGGTGACGCGGATGGATCTGCCGGAGACGATCGACAAGATCGCCGCGACCTTTGAGAGCTATTGGAATTCCAGCGAATTTGAGGAATATACGGAAGGGAAAAAGGACTATCTGGCCCGGGCGCTGAAGGCGGAGAAATATTTCGACACGAATAATCCGGAGCTTTATACGCTGGATATCCAGCCTTATTCCTACCAGAGGGAGATCCTGGACCGGCTGGATGCTGAGCGCAAGGTGCGCCATCACATGCGGAATCTCGTGGTGGCCGCGACCGGCACGGGCAAAACCGTGATCTCCGCGCTGGACTATAAACGATTTGTGAAGGAGCATGCCGGTAAGCCCTGCAGGCTTCTGTTTGTCGCGCACCGGGAGGAGATCCTGAAGCAAAGCCTCTACACGTTCCGGGCTGTGCTGAAGGATGCGAACTTCGGTGAGCTCTTCGTGGGCAAGGAAAGGCCGGACAGCCTGGATGCGCTTTTTATCTCGATCCAGACCTTCAATGCCCAGGATTTCACGCAGAAAACAACGGCGGATTTCTACGATTTCATCGTCGTGGATGAGTTTCACCATGCTGCGGCGCCGACCTATAAACAGCTGCTGGCCTACTATCAGCCGGAAATCCTGCTGGGGCTGACCGCGACGCCGGAGCGTATGGACGGAAAGAGTATTCTGGGGTGGTTTGACAACAGGATCGCGGCGGAGATCCGCCTGCCGGAGGCCATCGACCGCAAGCTCCTGTGCCCGTTTCAGTATTTTGGCGTGACGGACACGGTGGATCTGGACACGCTGAAATGGTCGGCCGGCGGGTACGATAAAAACGAGCTCACCAATGTCTATGCCCTGAGCGGGTATGTTGCCCGGAAACGGGCGGACCTGATCGTGAACTCGGTTTTCCGCTACGTGACGGACATCAACCAGGTCAAGGGACTCGGCTTCTGCGTCAGCGTAGCGCATGCCGAGTTTATGTGCCGTGTTTTTAATGAAAAAGGCATTCCGTCCATGTTCCTGACCGGGCTTTCCTCCGACGAAGAGAGAAAAGGCGCCAAGAGCGACCTGGTCTCGGGCAAGGTGCGGTTCATCTTTGTCGTGGACATTTACAACGAGGGCGTCGACATCCCGGAGGTCAACACGGTCCTTTTCCTGCGTCCGACGGAGTCGCTCACGATTTTCCTGCAGCAGCTGGGCCGCGGCCTGCGGCTTTCGGAGGGAAAAGAGTGCCTGACGGTCCTCGATTTTATCGGCCAGGCGAATAAAAAGTACCGGTTTGAGGATAAATTCGCGGCGTTGCTTTCCAACA
>CAMOGO010000047.1 GCA_946614075.1 uncultured Lachnospiraceae bacterium
CGAGCAATAAAGCTACGCGAACGAAGAGAGCGGAGCGAGTTGCGAGTTTTTGTAGGATTGCGGGATGCTACGAACACTTAGCAAGCACAAGCGTAAGCGAAGTGCGAGCTTAGTGAGAGTGTACGCACAGCAGTGCGAAGCAGCGGAGCAATCCGTAGGGGCGATAGCATATGATATGGAGCAACGCGAAAGCGTTGCATCCACGATAAACGAAGGATAACAGCGATGGATAAGAAAAAAGTACTGATTTCTCATGCGTGGGCGGATTCGGATGTTCCGCATCTGCCGGATTTCATACACAGCCTGGAGGAAAGGGGCTGCGAGGTTGTCGTTTATCCATACGCGACGGGTATGTCCGAGGAGGACATTATGGAATGGGCCAATGGGTGCTATGCCCATGTCTGCGGCGGGGTGAAATATACCGCCAGGGTCATGGATGCGCTGCCGGACCTGAAGATCATCGCCCGGATCGGTGTCGGCTATGACACGGTGGACATCCCGGCTGCGACAGAGCGGAAAATCGTTGTTGCGACGACGCCCGGAGCCGGTGCGGAAACCGTTTCGGAGCATGCCTTTACCATGATCATGGCCTTGTCACGAAGAATTTTTGACAACGACCGTATGGTCCGACGTGGGGGCTGGACGACGGTCACGGGACATTCCATCTATCGGAAGACGCTCGGTATCATCGGCTTTGGCCTGATCGGGAAGCAGCTGGCCAGATGGGCAAAGGGATTTGGCATGAAGATCCTGGCCTATGATCCGGTCGAGGACGCCGCTTATGCCGCGGAAAACGGCATCACCTACAAATCTCTGGAGGAGGTCCTGCGGAAGAGCGACTACGTGAGTCTTCACCTGCCGCTCCTTCCGAGCACCAAAAACCTGATCACCAGGAAGGAACTGGAATGGATGAAGCCGGAGGCCTTTATCGTCAACGCAGCCAGAGGCGGCATCATCAACGAGCACGATCTGTACGAGGTTCTGAAGGAGAAAAGGATCGCCGGTGCGGCGCTGGATGTTTTTGTCAGTGAGCCGATCGAGAAGGACAATCCGCTCCTGACGCTCGACAACGTCATTTTCTCCCCGCATATGGCCGGCTCTACGTTTGAGGGGCTTGATGCGATCGAGGGGATGGCCTGCGAGAATGTCTGCGAGCTGATCGATGGGAAGGTCCCGAGGGGGATCCGGAACCCGGAGGCACTGCAGTAGAGATGCGAGCCGGGTCCGGAACCCGGAGGCACTGCAGTAGAGATGCGAGCCGGGTCCGGAACCCGGAGGCATTGCAGTAGGTTTGTAAGCTGGACACAGCCGGTGCCGGGGCCACTATATGAGGGGGCGTCGACCCGGCGGAGGCTGTGGGAAGGCTTTCGATAAAGAGGAGCAACACCAACAAAAGCAACAAAAGCAAAGGAGAAGAAAAATGAAGAAGATTTCTCGCAGACAGTTTATCAAGACAGCAGCTGCAGGTGCAGCAGGCGTAGCTGCCATGAGCATTCTCGGGGCTTGCTCCGGAGGCTCCAGTTCATCCAGCTCATCCAGCTCATCCGGTTCCTCTTCCAAGCCGGCCGAGACCAAGGCAGCAGGCGGGGATGCAGCACCGATGGAGGAGAAGACCTACACCATCCGCTGCGGTATCACGGTTTCCACCGACTCCGTCGCGGCTCAGGCACTGGCTGTCTTCAAGGAAGAAGTCGAGAAGGCCACGAACAATACCGTCATGGTCGAGGTTCATCCGGATGGAACTCTCGGAAATGAGAGAGACGTTATCGAGGGTGTATCCCTTGGCACCGTCGAGATGTTCTGCGGTTCCACCGCACCTCTGACCAACTTCACCGATGCCTTCAACGTATGGGATCTTCCGTTCGTCGTCGATATCAACAATATGCAGGCTGCTTATGACATCATGGATGGCCCGGTTGGTCAGGCTATGCTGGATCAGCTTGCCGATATCGGTGCCAAGGGTCTGGCTATGGCACACAACGGCTTCCGTTTCATCCTGAACCGTGTGAAGGAAGTAGCTACACCGGATGATATCAAGGGCTTGGTCATCCGTACCATGGAGAACGATGTCCACATGGCTTTCTATCAGGCATGCGGTGCAAACCCGACTCCGATGGCTTCCACCGAGGCGTTCACGGCTCTGGCACAGGGCACGATCGATGGCATGGACAACAACCTGGATGCTTTCTATACCCAGGGTGCTTACGAGTCTGCCAAGTTCCTGTCCCTGACGGGCCACATTTTCTCCGCATCCATCTTCCTGATGAACAAGGCTATCTTTGACGAGATGTCCGAGACCCAGCAGAACGCGATCCTGGCCGGCATCAAGAAGGCTGCTGATTTCCAGAGAGAAGGCTGCACCGAGGGTATGGAGACGATCAAGAAGATCGCTGCCGAGGACTATGGTGTAACCGTCACCGAGATCCCGGATCTCACTCCTTGGAAGGATTGCTGCGCAAATCTGTATGATCAGTACAAGGGCGGCATCAAGGAAGACTACTGGAACGCATTCTTTGCTTAAAGCGGAGTGAGGATGAAAGCAGTTTAAGACGAAGAGCCCGCTCTTCGGACCGCTGCAGGCATCCGCATTCGTATATAGCTACGTAGCGAACATGGGGCAGCTGCAGTATCAGGCTGCAGCTGCCCTTTCGACGGATTTTCTGGCAGACATTTTGACAAATATTTTGGCAGACATTTTGACAAATATTTTGGCAGACATTTTGACAAATATTTTGGCAGACATTTTGACAAATAATCTGGCAGATCTTCGGATTGGTATAGGTAGTGAGCTATGAAGGTACTGAAAAGTATAGTGAAGGTTCTGGATGAACTGGAAAGAATATTTATCATCATTGCGATGATAGTCATGTGCATATTGATCCTGATCAATACGACCGCCAGAAGTATGGGATCTGTGAGCCAGCACTTCCTTTGGGCAGAGGAATTAGCTCGCTACACGATGATCTGGATGGCCTTTCTGGCGGCTGCCGCCACCTTCCAGATTGATGGCCATTATAAAATGACAGCGATCGTCGAGGCGCTTCCGCCGAAGGCAGGAAATGTCCTGAAGATCGTGTCGAAGGTGATCGCTGTTGTATTTATGATCATTCTGTTCCGGCATGGTCTGAACATGTGCAGCGGCCTTTTGAGGATGGGACAGAAGACCCCGACTCTGAAAATTCCGATGTATATCCCGTATGCATCGATCCCTGTCAGCATGGCTCTGTCCTTTATCCAGACCATTCTGCAGACGATAATCAACCTGGTGGAAAAGAAAAATGATATTCCGGCGGAGCTTGTGGGAGAGGAGGCGGAGCTGTCATGATTATGGCTGTATTGTTTGCGACCTTGTTCGTGTGCATTTTCATCGGCGTGCCGATCTGCTTCTCCCTGGCGATTTCCGCCTTTGTCTGCCTGTCGGTCTTTGAACCGAATACCAGCATGGTGGTCCTGCCGCAGCGTATCTTCGTCCAGGCAGACAACTACGTATTCATGGCAGTTCCCTTTTTCATGCTGGCGGGCGAGCTGATGCTGCGCGGCGGCATTTCCAAAAGACTGGTCCGCTTTGTCAAGGTAACCTGTTGGCGGATCCCGGCTAACCTCGCCTGCGTCACGACCATTGCATCGGCGTTTTTTGGTGCGATCTCCGGGTCCAACCCGGCAACCGTCTCGGCTATCGGCGGCATGATGTGTCCGGAGATGGAGCAGGATGGATACCCGAAGGACGTCGCAGGTGCGATCGCAGCGGCCTCCGGTACACTGGGCGTCATCATCCCGCCCTCAATCCCCATGGTTATCTACGGTATCGCGGCAGCGGTCTCGGTTCAGAAGCTGTTCCTGGGCGGTCTGATCCCGGGTATCATACTTGCGATAATCCTGTGCCTGACCAACATGTGGATGCTCCGCGGAGTCAAGGAGGATCGCCAGGCGAAAAAAGACGCTATGACAGCGGAAGGAATGACGACAGGCTCTGTCCTCAAGGAGGCGATCTGGTCCCTCATGATGCCGGTCATTATCCTGGGCGGTATTTACACCGGTATCTTTACCCCGACCGAGGCAGGCGTGATCTCTGCATTTTACGCGCTCATCATCAGTATCTTTGTATACCATGAGATGACGTGGGAGATCTTTAAAGACTGCCTTTTCCGCGCGGGTATGAGCACGGGCACGATCCTGATCGTCGTCGCCTGCTGCGCACCTTTTGCCTGGTTCATGACGAGCCAGGGCATCCCCGCCATCATCTCCAAGGCAATCCTGAGCATGGTCAGCAGCCGTGTGATGATCCTTCTGGCGATCAATATCATCCTGCTGTTCCTGGGGTGCTTCCTGGATACTGGTGTTATCATCCTGCTGGTCACTCCGATCTTCCTTCCGATCGCGACGAGCGTCGGAGTCGGGGCATTGGCTCTTGGTATCATCATGGTTATCAACACCTCTGTCGGCATGATCACCCCGCCGATGGCGGTCAATCTTTATATCGCATCCCGTGTGTCCGGAGCCAAGATCGAGGAAATCTGCACTAAGATTGTCCCGTTCCTGATCGTGGAATCTGCATTCATCATTATCCTCAGCAACTTCCCGACCTTTATCGAGTGGCTGCCGAATTTACTGACGTAAGAATGTGAGAACATGAAGTAAGTGCGATGTCACACTTAGCAAGGGATTCACTTTAGCGCCGCATACGCTTGGGAAAAAGCGCCGCATACGCTTGGGAAAAAGCGCTGCATATGCTTAAACAAAATGAAGCGAGGAGGTTGTTGCTATGGCGATGAGTCTGAAGAGCAAAATACGAGAGGGCAAAACGGTGCTGGGCACGATGCTGTGCCTGTCCACCAGCCCCAATTTGGTCTACATCCTGAAAAATGCAGGCTTTGATTTTATCATTGTGGACTGCGAGCACGGAACTTTTACGCATCAGGAGGTCTCGAACCTGGCCCTGATGTGCCGGGCTTTGGACCTCGGGATCATCGTGCGGATCCCGCAGGCGGACCGGACCTCCGTGCAGAAATACAGCGACATGGGCTTGGACGGAGTCATGCTTCCGTACGTCGAGGATCCCAAGGCGATCGAGCAGGTCGCTTCCTACGCCCGGTACAAACCGTACGGCAGCCGCGGCGTGGCACTTGGTCCGATCGTCGACTACAAAGGGGCCGATGACCTGCCCACTGTCCTGAAGAATATCAATGACAATTTCATCGTGATGGCGCAGATCGAGTCGCGCACAGGCGTCGAGCGCATCGATGAAATCATGTCGGTCGAGGGCTGCGATGCTGTCTATTTCGGCGTCTATGACATGTCGGTCAGCTACGACAAGCCGGGCGAGATCGGAGATCCGATGTTCCAGGAGATCATCGCATATGTGCTGGATTCCGCAAAGCGCCACGGCAAAATCCTGGGGCACCATTTCTTCTCCCCGGAGGCAGCGGCGTGGGGACTCGCACACGGTGTGCAGCTCGCCTGCTGGCAGACCGACGTGTCCCAGCTGACAGCAACGTATAAAAAGGATATTGCCATGCTGAAGGCAGATCCGAATTTCAAAGGATAATCAAGGGATATCAGAAGGATATCCAGAAATAGGAAGCCCAGGAATTTCGGAGCGATAAACGAGGAAGCCCGGGCTTTTTAAGAAAAGGAAAAATACAAAAAGGAGTGTGGAGCTATGAAGAAGATTGTCATTATCGGAGCAGGTGGAAAAATGGGATATCGCTGCACCAAGCATGTCCTGGAGGACGGCACCTATGAGCCTTATTTCTGCGAAGTCAGCGAGGCCGGTATCGCCCGCCTGAAAGAGCTGGGAGCAGAGGTTTCCAAGCAGGAAGATGTCGTGCCGCAGGCAGACTACGTACTCCTTGCGATCCCGGATATCCTGATCGGAAAGCTGTCTCCGGCCATCATCGAGCTGATGAAGCCGGGCGCCATGGTCATCGGACTCGACCCCGCCGCAGCCTATGCAGAGGTCATGCCGATCCGGGATGACATCGGATATTTTGTTACCCACCCGCATCACCCGCACCTCTTCCACAATCAGCTGGACGAGGCGGCTCTGAACGATTATTTCGGCGGCGTGGCAACCCAGGATATTTCCTGCGCCTTGTACCACGGCGATGAGCATTTCTACGAGGAAGGCGAGAGGATCGCCCGCATGATCTACGCACCGGTCGGCAAATCCTTCCGTCTGACGATCAAGCAGATGGGCTTCTGCGAGCCGGGCCTCGTCGAGTCGATCGGCGCCCCGCTGATCCAGGGCATGAAGAACGCCTATGACCGCTGGATCGAGGTATCGGACGTACCGCCGGAAGCTATGATGTCCTTCTTCATGGGACATCTGCGTGTCCAGTTCGCCATCATTTTCGGCCTGATCGACGCCCGCTTCTCCGACGGCGCGATCAAAGCTCTGGACGACGCCATGAAGCTGATCTACAAGGACAACTGGCTCGACGTCATGGTCAATGAAGAGTTCGTCTCCGAAAGCATCGCGAAGATCACGGATTCGATCCGGAAGTAAAGAAATTTGCACGGAAAGAAGACTGGGGCTGATACAGGGCCGGGCCAGCTTGTCCGGATAAGGAACAAAAAACAGAGTTCGAAATGCGGATACGAAGCCCGGTCCTCAACCAGAACACGAGTCGAAAAATGAATGAGGGATAAAGGCATGGGAGATTTGTCGAAAAAAGTGATCATCGCCGTAGCGCCGGCTGCCCGGCACGTAGATGAAAGAGCCGCTTTGAAAGGGGAGCCGGAGAAGGTGGTTGCCAGCGTCATGACGCCGGAGGAAATCTCGGAGGATGTCATCGCCTGCGCCGCCAACGGCGCCACCTGGGTGCATATGCATGTGCGTGACAAGGACGGACATCTGACCAATGATGTCACGGAATTTTCCCGTACGATCCGCATGATCAAGGCCAGATGCAACGTCGTGATCGAGGGCTCGACCGGCGGCGTGGGTGAGCTGACCGCGGAGGAAAGATGTGCCCCGCTAAAGGACCCGGAAGTCGACGTCGCCTGCGTCAACATGGGCTCCGTAAACCTGGGGGAGGGTGTTTTTACGAACTCCCTCGAGGATATCCGCATGTGGTGCAGCATCATCAAGGACCACGGGCAGATCGGCATTTACCAGTGCTTTGAGCCTGGCATGATCCAGACCGTCAAGATGATGCAGGCAGAGGGTCTCATTACGGAGCCCAAGATTTACGGGATTCCGATGGGCTTCGCTGGATCACAGCCCGCCGAGACGACCAATCTGCAGCTTCTGGTAGACCATCTGCCGGAGGGAGCTGTCTGGTACTATCAGCAGCACGGCATGGAGGATATGTCCATGATCGCGGCAGCGGTAGCCGCCGGTGCGAAGATTATCCGGGTAGGCTTTGAGGACAGCTATTATTACGCACCTGGCCAGATCGCGAAGACCAACGCGGAGCTCGTGGCTTACGCAGCGAAGGTGATCCGCATGATCGGGTACGAAGTCGCAACCTACGAAGAAACCCGCGAGATTGTAGGACTGGCCTAGGGACACAGAAGGAACACGAGGAACACGAGGAACACGTGGGACGCGAGTCTTATATCGCATGGAATCAATGGACAATCCTGAAAACAGGAGGGCACATTGGTTTCTGGGAGTATCAATTCGGTACGGAACCGGAAAAGTCAATGAGAGAACGTGAAAGAACGAGATGACATTGACATTCAGGAGTGAT
>CAMOGO010000048.1 GCA_946614075.1 uncultured Lachnospiraceae bacterium
GCTGCGCCGGCCGCCCGTTGCCGTAAGGCAACAATTACCTCTGGGCGGCCGTGTGCATAAAAAGACGAGCAGAGTTAAACCCTGCTCGCTCCAATGCCAGAAGAGAAGCTTTAAAACGCCGGAGCGTAGCTGGATCAGCACGCTCCGGCGGTGACCAGACCGTACATCCACTCACTGTCCGCAAAGCGAAAAGGGTGACTTCTGACAGCGAAAATGCTGCCGGCGGATGCTGGATCCCCCGCGGACGCCTGTCAAACAGGCATCTCTTCTGACGGACTCATTATACGATGCAGATGGTTTTCTGACAATATCCGAAACCGAATCCAAAAGAAACTCTCATATAGGGCTTCGCCCCCGCCGCGGAGGAAGCAGACAGATTGCGCTGCTCTTCCCTTTGCGTACCTTTTCAGGCTGCCTTCGCCAGTGCCTCTCTCGTCCGCAGGGTCACATAGGTGATATCGTTCGTGAACTCCCGGAAAAACCGGAGGTACCTGCAGCGATCCTTTCGCTTGCAAGTCCATTCCACATCCTCCGAAGCGCGGAAATCCTCCTGCCAGGGAAGCTGCACGACGAGAACCGGCTTACCGTTTTTATAGAAAACGAACGGAACACGGACCTTTTCCAGACTTCTCTCGTACCATGCAAACCAACCCGGAGGGAACACATCCCGGAGCAGGACGTCCCGCCGTACGGTAAAGCCATAGAAATTATCTCCATAGATCATGGCAAAGTAGTCCTCCGGACTTCCGGAATAGCCACCGTTTGCCGGGCCAAAAGATCCGTCCGGGAACCGTTTCCCTTTTCCCAGTTCCTTTAACAACGCCCTCTCGGATGCGCTCGGAACCACAGCCTTCGAAGCGGCTGAGGAAGCTGAGCTCGAAGAAGAACCGGAAGAATAGGAAGACTGCCCTCCTGTCCCGGTCTTTCCAAAGAGTGCTCCAAAAAGGCCCGTGTTCTTCGGCGGCTCCTTTTGCCCTGTACCGACAGTGCTTCCGCCTCCTGCCGTCCTCTGAAAATCCCTCTCCCACCGATCCCGCACCTCCTGCGGGATTGGGGACATACTCGGATATCCGGTAAAATCCCTCGTCAGATCAGCGCCGCAGCTTGCGCACTTTACCGCCTCCGACGCCGCAATTTTTCCACATTTCGGGCAAAACACCTTTTTATCCTCCTATCATGTCCGGCAGTCTCCCGGACCGGGTTTTGTTCTCGATCGTTCACTGTCCGGATCTTTTTACGTCAGACCAGACGATTCCCGTGCCAGATTATTTTACGTCAAGTCCGCATCACTCGCCAGAAACAGGCAGTTCTGCTGCAAATAGGCATCCGTCTCCGGATAAACCCGGATCATCTTCACATGGGCAAAGCTCTCCTGCAACGTCGCCCGGACCAGCTTCCCGGAGGAGGCCGCCAGCCCCGACATCGCGGTCAGGACATTGATCGCGTACACGCCATCCGGCTTCAGACGACTCTTGATCAGCTCCACGGTATCCGGCATGACGAAGGTCAGATCCGGATTATTCCCACGGAAGGCGTCATTGATGATGACGTCATAAAGCTTCTCCGTTTTTTTCAGACGCGTCAGGCCATTTCCTGCATAGACATGCAGCCGCCCGCTCTTCCTCACATCGTGCTTCTCGTAGAGCTCATCGAGGAAAAAATACTTCTTCGCGAGATCGACGATCTCCCAGTAAAGCTCGCTCACATCCATCCGTCGCTTCGGAAAGTGGCTCATCGCGTACTTCGGATAGGAAAAACCGCCCCCGCCGATGAGCAGCGTGTCGCTCTCCTCCGGCGCATGGTGGTATGCCAAGTCGAACGCCTTGGTGTAGCCGAAGACCAGGTCAAAATGCCTGCCCTCCTCCGGGTAGCAGGCAGATTCCTGCGCTCCCTCAACCTCGAGCATCCGCACATACTCTCCCATGTAGTAGCGCTCCCGCACGACCACGTGTCCGATTTTCTCAAATTCATGTGAAAAGAGTACCCGGCTGTCTCCCGTTTCACCGGTGTAGTCATTCACCGCTTTCCCATTCTCCTGCGACAAAGAAAGCAATCTGTCCAGTAAACTCATAATACCCTCAAAGATAATACATCACGGGAGAGTCAGCGAGTCAAAAGAACCATCCCCTTGACTCACCGACTCACTTATTTACACCTTATCAGTATATAGGAAAAAGCCCCGTGAGGCAAGTGCCTCACGGGGCTTTAAAACATCTGGAAGAATTAGATAGACTGAACCTTGACAGGATTCAGCTTAACGCCAGGGCCCATCGTGCTGGACATCGTGACGCTGCGGAAATACTGACCCTTTAAAGCGGACGGACGAGCCTTGACCAGTGCGGTAACAAGGGCATCGAAGTTAGCCTTCAGAGCCTCCTCAGAGAAGGAAGCCTTGCCAATCGGGCAGTGGATGATGTTGGTCTTGTCGAGACGATACTCGATCTTACCGGCTTTGACATCAGCGATGGCCTTGGTGACATCCATCGTAACGGTACCGGTCTTCGGGTTCGGCATGAGACCCTTAGGTCCAAGGATACGGCCCAGACGTCCGACAACGCCCATCATATCCGGGGTTGCGATAACGACATCAAAATCAAGCCATCCTTCGTTCTGGATCTTCGGAAGAAGCTCCTCAGCTCCTACATAATCAGCACCTGCAGCCTTAGCTTCCTCAGCCTTTGCAGCCTTTGCAAAAACGAGAACGCGGACGGTCTTGCCGGTACCGCTCGGGAGAACTACAGCACCACGGACCTGCTGATCGGCATGACGGCCGTCGCAGCCTGTGCGGATGTGGAGCTCGATCGTCTCATCAAACTTAGCGGAAGCCATCTTCTTGACCAGAGAAATGGCCTCTTCGGTTTCGTACTGAACGCTGCGATCATACAGCTTCATCGCTTCAGCGTACTTTTTTCCTCTTTTCATCAATATACCTCCTGGTGGTGTTAACGGGATCTTTCCCTTCCACTTTATTTGACACGTTCTTAGTCGGTTACGGTGATACCCATGCTGCGAGCGGTACCCATGATCATGCTGGTAGCTGCCTCAACGGAAGCTGCGTTCAGATCGGGCATCTTGAGCTTGGCGATCTCTTCACACTTAGCCTTGCTGATGCTGGCAACCTTCGTCTTGTTCGGAGCACCGGAACCAGACTTGATGTTGCAGGCCTTCTTCAGAAGAACGGCTGCGGGCGGAGTCTTGGTGATGAAGCTGAAGCTTCTGTCCGCGTAAACAGTGATCACGACCGGGATAACAAGGTCGCCCTGATCTGCTGTTCTGGCGTTGAACTCTTTTGTAAACTGCACGATATTGACACCATGCTGTCCAAGAGCGGGGCCAACCGGCGGAGCGGGTGTTGCTTTGCCGGCAGGAATCTGCAGTTTGATAAATCCTGTGACTTTCTTTGCCATTTCGGCACCTCCTGAAATAAAAATGTGGTAATTGCGGGGGAGTTCCCTCCCACGTTTGTATGAAAGCCGTGCATAGACGGCGCTTCATCCTGAAATAACCAGACCATTCTCCGATTCATGCGGATCCATGCCGCATCCGGAAGCTTAAGCCTTTTTGACCTCCGTGAAATTGAGCTCTACCGGCGTTTCGCGGCCAAACATCTCGATATTGATCGTGACGCTCTGGCGGCTCTCGTTGATCGCCTTGATGACACCGACAGTGCCTTCCCAGACACCGGAAATAACAGAGATCGTGTCGCCGACACCGAAGTCGACAATGATATTCTGCCTGCCCTCGTCCTGACGGGCGATACCAAGCTTGCGCATCTCCGCCTCACTGAGCGGGACCGGCTTGGAGCCCGGACCGACAAAGCCTGTGACGCCGCGGGTATTTCGGACGACGTACCAGGTCTCATCGTTCATGATCATGTTGACGAGAACATAACCGGGAAACATCTTTCTCTGAACCTGCTTGCGAACACCGTTTTTCAGCTCGGTCGCGGTTTCAAGCGGGACTTCGACATTCAGGATGACATCGTGAAGCTTTCGGTTTTCGATGGTCTTTTCGATATCCATCTTGACCTTGTTCTCGTATCCGGAGTAGGTATGTACTACATACCACTTTGCATCTGCCATCTTATCACCTTATCCCTTAGAGTATCAGACTCATCAAATACTTAATTACAAGGTCAAGCAATGCAATCAGCACGCCGATCCCGACAGCGCCGATAATAACGGCGATCGTCTGACGGAAAAAGGTCTTCTGGTCCAGCCATGAGATCTTTTGGAACTCTGCACGAAGAGTCTTGAAAATCTCGCCGAGGGATTTCCTCGTTTTGGTATTCTGCTGTGTATTCTGCTGTTTTGTTTGCTCCATAACGTCTCACTTTCCTGCTCAAAGAAATAAACGGATTATTTTGTTTCCTTATGAGGGGTGTGCTTACGGCAGAAGGGGCAGTACTTGCTCGTCTCGATTCTTTCCGGATGAGCCTTCTTATCCTTCGTCATGTTATAATTACGATGCTTGCACACTGTGCACTCCAGCGTGATTCTGGTTCTCTTGCTACCTGCCATGAGTCTATTCCTCCATGTTTTATTCTTCAGCTGCAAACCGACCTGTAAAGCCGCTTCCAGCCCTATGATGCACATCACCCGTCGTCATCCGGGTAAATCTATGCGCACAAAAAAAAAGGACCTTTTCTTCCTTTGTGGAAGAAGAATAGCATAATTCCCCTTCCACGTCAAGCAGAATTTGCGAAACATGGACGAGTCATGGTGATGGTTCGCAAGACAGGGGACGATTCCCTGTCTTGGTCCCCGGTCTTGGTCCCCGGTCTTGGTCCCCGGTCTTGGTCTCCGGTCTTGTCTTGCCCCGACCTATCTCTCACTCCCGGTCTTCTCCGGCCGCGGCAGTGACGGCAAAGACATGCTGCGCGCCTGCCTCCCGCAGTGCCAGCGTACAGGCATCAAGGGTGCTTCCGGTCGTGGCCACATCGTCCACCAGCAGCACGCGGGAAGGAATGATGGATTTGTCTTGCCTCACCACAAAGGCTTCCTTCATATTATTTAAGCGCTCCGCATAGTCCAGCTTTTTTTGCTCGGACGAAGCTTTCTGCCGAAAAAGCAGATCCGTCCGCACCGGGATGTCCAGCTCGCGGCCGATCTCACGGGCCAAAAGCTCCGCCTGGTTAAACCCACGGATCCGTTTTTTCCTGGCCGTGAGCGGAACCGGCACCAGGCAGTCCGGCTGCCACAAAAGGATCGTCTCGCCAAGGCGCCTCGCCATCTCCTGCCCCAGCCATCGTGCCGTCACCTGCTCGCCTTCATTTTTCATCCGCAGGATCATGCGGCTCGCCTTGGGCGTGTAGGTGATCAGCGCCGTACCCTGGTCAAAGCTGTGCTTCCTCTTCCGACAGTCCGCGCACAAGGTTTCCCCCTCCGGGATACCCTTTCCGCAGGAAAAGCAGCGATTTCCTTTTATATAAGGAAACGTTTTCCGGCAGTTTCCGCACAGCCCCACCTCACTCGTCCAGGGAAGGATCTCGCGGCAGTACGGACATCGCGGCGGAAAGACAAGCCGGACCAGGAGCTTCTTCAGCTTCGCAAGCTTCTCTCTCTTCTCCGGTTTCCGGGAATTCTGCTCTTCTGTATCTTTCTGCGAATTCTGCTTTTTCTGTATTTTCTGCGCATTCTGCAATTTCTGCATCTGCTGTATTTGCTTTGTTTCTTCACTTCTCATCATATTATCCTCATTTCATCCCTATGCGTTGTTATTTTTATAACAATTTGCCCTTGTTCCCTTCCCCTCTCTCGTGGTAGGATAGTATCGCCTGCATGTCGAAGTGTGACAGCCGGTAATATCTATTCCGACAGAGAGGAAAAAACATATGATTAGTCAGGATATCCGCGCCATCGCACCGGAGATGGATCCCTTGCGCATGGGCATGGGCTGGACCTGGGAGGACCTGGACAAGCCGCAGATCATGATCGAGAGCACCTTCGGCGACAGCCACCCGGGCAGCGCCCATCTTCTGAAATTTGTCAACGAGGCAGCCGACGGCATCTACGAAGCCGGCGGCAAGGCCTCCCGTTTCTTTACCACCGATATCTGTGACGGTATGTCTCAGGGCCACGACGGAATCAATTATTCCCTCGCTTCCCGCGAGATGATCGCCAACATGATCGAGATCCACGCCATGGCGACCCCGTTTGACGCAGGCGTCTTCATCGCAAGCTGCGACAAGGGCATGCCGGCTCACCTGAAGGCCATCGGCCGTCTGAATATGCCCTCCATCATGGTCACCGGCGGTGTCATGAACGCCGGACCGGACCTGCTGACCCTGGAGCAGATCGGTAAGTACAGCGCCATGTACCAGCGCGGACAGATCACCGAGGAGCAGTTCAACTTTTACAAGTGCCACGCCTGCCCGAGCTGCGGAGCATGTTCCTTCATGGGCACCGCTTCCACCATGCAGATCACGGCTGAGGCTCTGGGCCTGATGTTCCCCGGCTCCGCTCTGATGCCGGCTACCTCTCCGGACCTGGATGCATTCGCACGCCGCGCCGGCAAGCAGGCCGTCGAGCTGGCAAAAATGGGTCTGAAGTCCCACGACATCGTCACCGAGCGTTCCTTCCAGAACGCGATCAAGGTCCACGCCGCGATCTCCGGCTCCACCAACGCCCTGCTCCACTACCCGGCCATCGCGCATGAGTTTGGCATCGAGCTGAACGCCGACGATTTTGACCGTCTGCACCGCGGAGCTCACTACCTGCTCGACATCCGTCCCGCCGGAAAATGGCCGGCAGAGTTCTTCTACTATGCAGGCGGCGTACCGCGCATCATGGAGGAGATCAAGGACGTTCTCGACCTCGACGTCATGACCATCACCGGCAAGACCTTGGGCGACAACCTCGAGGATCTGAAGAAGACCGATTTCTACGAGAAGTGCGACGACTACATGAAGAAGACCGGCCTGAAGCACACCGATGTCATCCGTACCTACGACAATCCGATCGGTACCGACGGCACCATCGCTGTCCTGAAGGGCAACCTGGCACCGGAGGGTGCTGTCATCAAGCACAGCGCCGTTCCGCCGGAAATGCATGAGGCCGTACTGAAGGCACGTCCGTACGACTGCGAGGAGGACGCTATCGCAGCCATCATCGGCGGCGAGATCGAGCCCGGTCAGGCGGTCCTGATCCGCTATGAAGGCCCGAAGGGCGCCGGCATGCCGGAGATGTTCTATACGACCGAGGCTATCTCGGCCTTCCCGGAGCTCGCCAAGTCCATCGCTCTGATCACCGACGGTCGCTTCTCCGGCGCATCAAAAGGCCCTGCCATCGGCCACTGCTCTCCGGAGGCAGTCGACGGCGGTCCCATCGCTCTGGTTGAAAAAGATGATCTGATTGAAATCAGTGTCTCCAAGCGGCTTTTGGCTATCGTCGGTATCAACGGCGAGCGCAAAACGCCGGAGGAGGTAGAAGCCGTCCTTGCGGAGCGGCGTAAGACATGGGTCCCGAAGGCACCCACGTACAGAAAAGGTGTTCTTGAGTTGTTTACTTCCTTGGCTGTATCCCCGATGAAGGGTGCATACATGCTGGAAGAGCGGTAAGTAAGCGGCGCAGTCTGATCTTTGAGACTGCGCCTTTTTTTATCGCCCCTCTTCATTATGAGAGAAGGTAATTTAAGAATAATACTTATTGGCTCCGCTCTTCCTTCAAAATCTCATCGAGGGCGGAGTAGC
>CAMOGO010000049.1 GCA_946614075.1 uncultured Lachnospiraceae bacterium
TCCCATCTCATTGGCACGCTTTCCATTGATCAGGAAATCGCCCTTGCTGATATCTTCCAGGCCGGCGATCATACGCAGAGTCGTGGACTTTCCGCAGCCGGAAGGTCCGACAAAAACAATGAATTCGCCCTTCTCAATATCAAGGTTGAAATCATGGACAGCATGGAAACCATTCGGGTAAATCTTGTTAATGTCTTTCAGCGATAAATAAGCCATTTTATTGCCCCCTCAACTTAATATACTCCGTGACGGACTTCTCCACGTCATATCATAATAAATAGTGACTGAAATTACAATTTCCAAAACAATACGAATTATAGACAATTCGGACTTAGGAAAGTCTGTACCAGGGCTCCAGGTATTGTCTGGTAGCCTGCGTCATTTTCTTAAACAGCTTTCTGCCATCGTCCGGCCGGACATCCACCATCAGGTTCTGCGCCTGGAAGACCTCATAGATCTGCTCCAGGTCACGTTCGCGGATGCCGCGGTACAGATTTTCGATGTTCAGTGCATTGGCGAGCACCAGCGAACTCACAAGCCCCGGCAGCGGGTTCGTCACGATCGGGCGAACGCTGTTCCGGTCGAAAACATGGTTTGTCTCGACCACGGAGCCCAAAGGCAGATCTGCCATCTGGCCCCGGTTGATGGTGTTGGCGTTGGAAATCACCGGTCCGAATCCGGCGATCGCCTTCATCAGCCTGATCAGCTCCTCGGCACTCTGCTGCAGATCCACCTGCTTCTCTCCGGCCGCGATCGCGATAGACTCCTCGACTTTTCTCTTCTGGTCCGCTTTCCGGTAATCCACGGTCGTCAGATGGAACATCCATTCTTCGACGGTTGCCGGATCCTTCAGGTACCAGCTGGCTGGAAGGAACTCCGCCAGGTGTCGGTCGCCGGCTGCCGCCAGCACTCCATACCGCCGGAAGAGATCCATTTTGATCCGGTTCCCGTAGGTAAAGGGATCTGACCTGAAATCCCAGGGCTCATGCCCTCTTTTCTCACAATATCCCTGGTCAAAGTAGCGATCGATGAAATGCGGGAGAAGCTTCAGCACATCGACATCCTGCCACATTGCTTCTGTGATCCAGGTAAAATGATTGATACCGGAGGCATCGATCACGAGCTCGTGCCGGTCCGGACGAGGAACACCAAGCTCCTCCTTGATGACACAGCACAGGAAGTCCTCTGCATTGAACACCTCGTGGCAGCACCCGAAGGCGTGGATCTCGGGGAAGACATCAAAGAGCGTCTTTACGCAGATCGTCATCGGGTTCGTCAGGTTGATGACCCAGGCATCCGGACAGTACTTCCGGATCGCGGCGGCAAAGCCTTCATAGATCGGAACCGTGCGCATCGCCCGCAGGACGCCGCCGGGTCCGACCGTGTCGCCGACCGACTGGTATACGCCATACTCCTCCGGAAAATGGACATCCACGTTCATTTCCTCGAAGGTTCCCGGAAGGATCGACATCGCCACGAAATCTGCCCCCGTAAGGGCTGTCTTCAGGTCGTCGGCGACCACATAGTCCCATTTGGTGATGGTCTCCGGATGCTCATTGATCCGCTGGCCGATCTGGCGGTTCCTCTCGGCTGCTTCTCGGTCAATGTCGTACAGAACAATCTCTCCGGAAAGGCCATCCGTCAGCGCCAGGTCATTCATGAAAACCCTGGCCCATGCCTTGGAGCCTCCGCCAATATAAGCAAGTTTGATCTTTTTCATGTTGTTATTTCTACCTTCGTGTTGCTTCGTCGAAGCTTTTATGTCATTTCCCGATTTCGTTATGGACAAAACGGATGTGCAAAGCTATAATCGTATTATATTAAATTAATCACCTTACGCCGATCATAAATAACATATCATGTATGGAGGTATGATATGAATGATATCATTTATGCCGGAAAGCACTCTCTGACTTTGTCGGTCGGTCATCATGAGCATAGCAGCTGGGAATTCATCTACTGTACCGCCGGAAACGGAACCTTCATCTTTGACGAATACGGAGAGATGGAATACAGTGCGGGAGACGTTGTTGTCATCCCTCCTGCCACACCACATTCCAATGTCAGCGAGCAAGGCTTCACCAACATTCATGTGAATCTGATCAATTCCACGATGAACTTTCGGGAGCCCATCCTGTACCACGATGACGCCAATCAGTACATTCTGAGTGCGTTATCCGCCATCTTCTCGCATTTTTACGGAGCCTCGGAATATCGGACTTCCCTGCTTTCCGCCTACGCCAATCTCATGGTGACATGCACCATCGCCTATCACCAGGGACACAGCCACAGCCCTCTCGTCGAGGAGATCGAGAACAACATCATCCAGAATTATCCGGACTGCAACTATGAGCTGGACCGGTATCTGCAGTCCTTCCCTTTCAGCTACGACTACCTGCGTAAGATTTTCAAAAAGGAAATCGGTATTACGCCTCATCAGTACCTGAATGAGAAACGCCTGCAGGCCGCCGTGGAAAGGCTGACGGCCATGCAGTCAGACAATCCGAGCATCACAGAGATCTCGCTGTTCTGCGGCTTCCGGGATCCTCTGTATTTCTCTCGAATGTTCAAAAAGCGCTACGGGGTTGCTCCGAGCTATTACCTGACCAAGCACCACGAGGATACCGAGATACCCTCCGTGCAGGACCCGGACCGCTACAAAATCATGCTTTGACCTTAACGCCCGCCATTCCTTACGGATGGCGGCGTTTGATTTCCGTATAGGAAAGCAGGAACGGTGCCACACCCTTGGCATCGTTTTCGACGATCGGCTCGGAGATATAATACTCGTAGGACCCGTCGCGGCGAAGGTTGTCAGCCGGCCCGAGGCCTGCCACCAGGCAGATGCCTCCGAGGTTGATGCCTCCGTCCGTAAAGGTCAGATACCGGTCTACGATGCCGCGGAAGGTCTTCTCTCCCAGATCGGCGTACTCAGCCGGAAGGAATCCCATCCTCGCGCCCTTCATCATCGCGTAGGCGATCATCGAGCTGCCGCTCGTCTCAAGGTAATTCCCTTCTCTTCCCACCTGGTCCACGACCTGCCAGTACATGCCGGTTTCCTCGTCTGCATAGCGCGATACGCCATCCATGAGCTCGGCAAAAATAGCAGAAAGCTTGTCCCGATCCTCGCCAGCCGGCAGGATCTCCAGAAGGTCTGCGAGCGCTACGCTGAACCACCCTACGGATCTCAGCCAGAAATTCCTGGAGCAGCCCGTCTTCGGATCGGCCCAGAAAATGCTCTTGGAAGCATCGTATCCGTGGTAGTACAGCTTCTTCTCTTCGTCGAACATCGCCTTGCGGACATTTTCGATCTGTCCGACGATGTCATCAAAGTTCCCGTCTCCGAAATTCTTCTGGTACAGAGCATAGAATGGCTGCGCCATGTAGATGCCGTCAAGCCATACCTGATTCGGATAGATCAGCTTGTGCCAGAAATTTCCCTCCGGCGTGCGAGGCTGCTCATCCAGCTGCGACTTTAACAGATCGGCAGCCTTACGGTATTTTTCTTTCCCTGTCTTCTCATAAAGCGGAAACAGAACGCGTCCTTCGTTGATATCATCCAGATTGTATTTATCCTTCTGATAACGCCGGATTGAGCCGTCCTCACCGATAAAGGCATCGATGAAGCTTTCCGCAAAATCAAAATATCTCTTATCCCCGGTAATCTCTGTCATCGACAGGAGTGCGGTGATCATGCAGCCGTCAATGTAATTCCAGTCGACCGGCTTGCCCTGACGGATTTTCTCGATGTTCCAGGCGGTTCTTTCCGGGCTCGATTCCTCGATCAGCCGCAGTACATAGGCATCAATCTGTGAATACATATCAGTCCTCCTCGCGGATATCCTCGTAATGATTCGCGATAATTCTTTCTCCCTCGCAGCCTGTGACCTTCACGTTTTTCAGCACGATCTTCCGGACATTGTCAAAGTAAAGGCCCTGACGTGCCCGCGGCTTTGCGAATTCCATCATGGCCGGGACACCCGGCTTGCACTCCTCGGCGAAGGATACGCTGACATTTTCCATCGTCACATCGTCGATCGGCATCTCAGGCAGACCATCGATATAGCAAGCTGCCACCTGAGCATTGGTGCATTCCATGTTGGTGAAGCGGAAGCTTCCCAGGTGAGGCGTTCTCTCGTCGACCGGGAGCATATCTCTGGACCATACATACTCGCTGTGGCAGTCCGGATCGCAGCAGTTGTACCACATGTTCATGACGATCGGTGTCAGAACCCCATCCATGCGGATATTGTCAAAAACGACATTCGTGATCTCGCAGAACTTTCCGCGGCCGCGGCGCGTCTTGATGCGGAGTCCTCGGTCCGTTCCGCGGAACAAGCACTGGGTCACGGTCAGGTTTCTGACGCCTCCGCCGATCTCGCTGCCAAGCGTGACCGCTCCATGTCCGAACTCCATCAGGCAGTTCCTGATGGTATGGTGGTCCGCCGGCTTCTGGAACTCCATCGCCAGCTCAATCTTGCCGGATTTGATCGCGATGCAGTCATCGCCGACGCTGAAACGGCAGCCGATGATCTGGACATCATCGCACGCCTCCGGATCGATCGCGTCCGTATTCGGACTGACCTTAGGCGCCTTGATCATGATATCGTAAAAACCGATATGGTCGGAAAAATACGGGTGGAACTGCCAGGAAGCGGAATTGCACGCTGTAATACCGTGAATGCGTACATTCTGGCAGCGGTTAAAGAAGAATAATCTGGGCCGTTTGACCTCTACCGTCTTAAAGTTGGTCCAGAAATCGGTGTTCTGTGCGTTTCCGTCCACCGTGCCGGGGCCGATGACGGTAATGTCCGTCGCGTACTCGCCGCAGATCAGCGCCTGGTTCATCGGAGTGGCAAGTCCCTCAAAGGCACCGAAGTGGACCTTTTTTCCTGTAACCATGTCCTGTACGGTTCCCGGGAGAACGGGATAGGCCTCTCTTTTCGTCGAGCCAAGAAGCACTGCGCCTTCTGCAAACTCTAATGTCATATGGCTCTTGCACGCGATCGGCAGAGTCTGATAGGTTCCGGCCGGGAAATAGAGTCTTCCGTCCTTCGGCAGGAAATGGACTGCCGTCTGGATCGCGATCGTATCATCGGTCACGCCATCGCCGACAGCTCCGAAATCTCTGACGTTAATGGCACAGGATTCTTTTTTCGTGGAAAAAGCAACCTCTTCGGAATGTCTCGGGTTCTTGGGATCCTGGGGATGGAACTGAAGAGAGATCACATACTGACTGTCAGGTGTCAGTCCAAATAAGGAAAAGACATTGGTATCCTTACGTCCCATCTCCTTTCCATTCAGATAAATCGTATAGGACTCCGGTGCATAGTAGGCCTCCTGATTTGTCAGCTCAAAACAGGCGGAAGTCGAACTGGTAAATAAAACCTTGAACATGTTAACAGTTACTCCTTTCCCTTAGCCTTATTGCCGGCAGGGTTTTTCACACTATCTTTTGCATCCTGTATGACACGGAAAAACATCCTCTTCATCCCAATGAAAAGCATATCAAAAAAAGTACAGAAGGTGCCGAAAAGAATCGGCTCGACAGCTAACGGCACCGTATCTACCTCTCCGCTTATGGCAACAACCGTGCCATTGATCAGATTGTAGAGGGTATAGACGAAAAACAGGATGACAAAAGCATACAGGATATTCCAGATGAAGGTCGCATAGCCTTTCTTCGGAAACATCATGAAGCGGTCATTGGCGCCTGGGGTTTCCTCAAAGTACCGGAAAATATTGTTGACCAGAAGATCATTGACCATACCCATGACAACCGCGAGAAGAAAAAGCATATCGTAGATGCCCGGGATATAGACGCCGAGTCCCCAGAAAATAAAAAAGCAGACTGCCCCGTAAAACCACAGCTTGATCAGGAGTCCCTTCACAAACTGAGGCACCGTAAAACCGGGGCCCGATTTGTATTTCTTAAGCTCCTCGGCCGACACCTTCGGAGAATTCTCCTTATTGGCCGTAACGAGGTCGTCTACCGCCTTTGTTTTCAGTTTATAATACTCAGAAGCCGGCTTGTGCGGATCCTGGGTCACTTTGCTTTTTCTTTTTTTCTCAGCCATTTGACGTTTGTCCCTGTTTCAAGATTGGGAGGCTAAATGACCTCAGCCTCCCAATAATCTGTCCTGTATAATTGGATTTAGTCCTCTCCCGAGGTATCGATTGCTTCCATGGAGCCATTGTCCTCGACCTCTACGGAAGTCTTGATCTTGCGGATCAGCTTGCTGTAGAGAGGCAGCAGGACGATCAGGGCGATGGTCACAATAACCAGCGCAATGTGCGTATTGACTACATTGTAGGCATAAGCGATATAGATCGTAGCCTTGGCAATCTTGATCGGATTGTCCGGTCTGGTTAACGCGGTGTAGATCGCCTGAGAGTAGAAATTATCCGCAAAAATGATGATGGCGAACATCGCGAAAAGGACGATCAGCATCGGAATATGCGGCTTTTTACGCGTCGGGAACGCATTCAGGAAGCATACAAAGCCAAGAATGGAAAACAGCATTGTCGCGAAGCCTGCCAGTCCCATACCGATACCCTGGATCTTAGCCGTCGTATTAGAAATCTGCGTCAGATTCAGAGAATAGTACAAAAAGGCGATGACCATAGCCACAAAGGGAATATTCTGCGGTCTTCTCTTCAGGGAGACGATGAATTTACGGACTGCCTCCTTAAACCATGCGTCGATTCCTTTCTTTTTCGCTGCAGGTTCTGCGGTTATATTGCTCATGCCTGTGCCCCCTTCCGAATCGCGTTCGTGGTTTCCTTGTCAAAGAAGTGCATCCGATTGAAGGAAACCTTGACGATGTCGCCCGGCTTGTAATCCGTCCAGCCGCGAAGCTTGGCCGAAATCTTGGTGTCAGGTGTGGTGCCGGAGCCAATGTGTCCATGTACCAGAGTGTTCATACCCAGGTTCTCGTTCGAGAAAACATTGACCGGGATATCTCCGCCCTCGACGATATTCTCCGGACGGACGCCTAAGGTAATCTCCTTGCCGACATAGCTGTGAAGAAGCATTCTGTCTTCTGCATTTAAAGCCACGCCAAAGCCTGCTCCCTTAAGACCATCGCTCTCTACCTTCACATTGAAGAAGTTCATCGGAGGAAGTCCGATAAAGCTTGCTACAAACAGGTTCGCCGGCGTATCGTACAGTTCAAGCGGCGTACCCACCTGCTGTACATGTCCCATGGACATACATACGATACGGTCAGCCAGGGTCAGAGCCTCTGTCTGGTCATGCGTAACGTAAAGCATGGTAGCTTTCAGTCTCTTGTGCAGAAGAAGGATCTCACGTCTTGTGGATCCTCTCAGCTTGGCATCGAGGTTGGAAAGCGGCTCGTCAAAGAGGAAGACCTTCGGATTACGAACGATCGAACGCCCCATGGCGACACGCTGTCTCTGGCCGCCGGAAAGCTGGCTGGGCTTCTTATTAAGCTGGCTGGTCAGGTCCAGGATCTCCGCAGCGGCAAGAACCTTTTTGTGAATGACATTGGGATCTTCCTTACGCATGGTAAGGGAGAATGCCATATTCTCATAGATTGTCATGTGACCGTAAAGAGCATAGTTCTGGAAAACCATGGCCATATCACGATCCTTTGCCGGCGTCTGGGTAATATCTTTGCCGTCCAGATAAAGCTTACCGTTGGAAATATCCTCCAGTCCGGCGA
>CAMOGO010000050.1 GCA_946614075.1 uncultured Lachnospiraceae bacterium
CATAGATAATCGGACCGTAAAAATCATCGAAATCCTGACCCAGCACCACGATCTTGGCCAGATCATCATCCACGATCACCGTACCAGCCTCGTCCGCAGGCATCTCAGCCGGCTCTTCCATGGTCTCCTCTGCAGGCTCCTCTGCGGGCTCCTCTGCCGTCGCATCCTCTGCACAGACCGTGATAATATCCGTCACATAGAAGGGAGTCTCGAACATGTCCTTCTTCAGGCCTAATACCAGCGACACCTCGGTGACCTCATCAATACCGGCCACATCCAGATCCTGCTGATTGATCGCGACCCAGTAATCACCCTCGCTGCCTGCCTCCAGAAGCAGGTCAAATTCATAGCTCACATTGTACTGGTCGCCAATAGCCAGATAGACATCCGTCATATAGCCATTTGCAGCCACTCCGCCGGTGGTGAGGTAGACATCCTCCGAGCCGGTATTCTCGGTGTGGAAGCGCAGCGCCCACTCGCCGTAGTCGTAATCCAGACCCGCCGTGGTGACCTTCACACCCTCAGCATCCAGGATCACATCTCCGTCCACGGCATAGACCATCGCTTCGTCCGCTGCCATGTCCATCTCTGTCTCTGCCATCACAGGCGAAGCTCCGAACATCGAAAGAGCAAGCACCAGGGAAAGCAGCATTGCCAGTTTACTTCTCATAGCCATTTTCCTCCTGTTTTTGTACCCCCAAAAGTGTATGGTAAACTACGCCTCCAGTGTACCACATCTATGCACAGGTGACAACAGGGACGGTGAGAACCGTCCCCGTTGTCATCTACAGTTCATCCAAAATTTTTTTCAGTTCGATGCGGCCGCGGGTGCCGGCGGTTACCGCGGTGCAGATCGTCGTGCCGTCCTCGGGGCGCTCACCGAAAAGGCCACGCTTTCCAAAGCGCGTACTGCTCTCCTCGAGCCACCTCACGGACCAGCTGCCGACCGAGCTCAAAGGCGTGATCTGAAGCGTATTGTCCTTCGTGGTCACCAGGTAATCCCGGGTGAGAAAGGTCCCGGTGATCGGGAAAAAGAGGGTTCCCGGCTCTGCGATCTGGGAACAGGCGGCGTCATTGGTGTGAGAAGCCGCTACCGACTGCATCACGCGCTGAGCCCGGAGAAGCCTTGGCACGCGGACGGCGGCCAGGATCACGCCGACGGACAGCAGCGCTGCCGTCACATAGGCGAGAATGCGGATCCGGTCTTTGACCGGTGATGTGGAGCAGTCCAGATACCAGGTTCCAAACCATTCCCTGGCCGGCTCATCAGGTGTCTCCTCGATCGACTCGCCCCATATTTCCCAGAAGGCCTCCTCGCAGAGTGCCAGGAGATCCGTCGGGATTTTCTTCGGAATACCGGCGATCCGGACCGGGGTGGGTACCGACTCGGTCTCATTATAAGAATAGAAGAAAATCTCCTGCAGATCCTCTTCAAAAACCTCATCCGACAGCTCGGCTACCGCTACTCTTCCATTCGGGTCGACCACGAAATGATAGTGGTTTCCCTCAAATCCCAGAAACTCAGAGTAGGCGAACTTGTCGCTGACCAGCTGCGCATCGAAAAAAGCGTATTCCTCCGAGTCCGAGAAGGGATCAAAGAAGCTTTCCGGCTTTTCCTCGGGAGAAAAGCTGCGGATCACGATCGCGGCCAGGCCTCCCAGTCCGAGGAACAGACACAAAGATGCCACAATCAAGGGCACACGGCTCCCGGCGAGCAGATGCCTGATTTTACGCAGTCCGGCATCGGCTTCCCGGTTCCATCTGTCATTTGCATAATCCATCAGTCAACAGCCTCCGGCAGGTAGACATCGAGACGATGTCTGGTGTCAAATAAGTAGTTGTACTGCACATTTGCATATTCCGAAAGGATCTCGTCGCGGTGCTCCCCCTCGTACAGGGTTCCCGCCGTATCGTACTGGAAGCCGGCCGTCACGATCGGGTACTGCTCCTCCACGGTCAGCAGATACTTCTGATAATCCGTAAGCGGCAGTCCGGCTGCCTCCATGACACGCAGCGCCAGGTAATTCGCACTGGTCTGTACGTCCTTCTCCTCCTCAAAATCATAGTTCGCCCAGATGATGAAGGGGACCTGATACCGGATCACCTGCTCCTGCCAGGTCAGATCCGCGACATTCTTTCCAAACAGATACTTCCAGAATTTCGACTCCATCAGGGCCGGCTGATGATCGCCAAAGAAAACGATGATCGTCTTCTCATCCTGTGTGGAGAAATAGTTGATCAGCTTGTTCAGCGCCTGGTCGGTCAGATTGCACAGAGACAGATATTTATTCACTCTCGCTACATTCCCCAGGTCAGGGTCGACCAGGGAAATATGCGGCAGGAAATTATCATAGTCCTTGGTGTAGCTGCCGTGATTCTGCATGGTGACGCCAAAGATAAAGATCGGCTTCCCCTCTTCCTTTTCCAGGTAGGCCTTGCAGATCTGGTTGAACATCGCCTCATCGGTGATGTAGGTACGCAGGATGCTCCGGTATTCGAAGTCCGGTTTGAACATGGACCGGTCAAAACCAAAGAAAGGATACACCTGGTTCCGGTTCCAGCCGGTCGCGCCATAAGGATGCATCGCCAGGGTCTGGTATCCGTAGGAGCTCAGGATGCTCGCCAAGGACGGCATCTCCGATTTCACAAACTGCTGATAAGGAATGCTGCCGGCCGGCAGGAAATTCATCGAGCAGCCCGTCAGGAACTCAAACTCCGTGTTGGCCGTATTGCCGCCAAGCACCGACACATAAAGCTGCCCGGAGGTCGTATTGTCCGCGCCTTTGATGTAGTCCAGGAAAGGCATGACCGCACGGGAGGTGGTAAACTCCTTGATCGAGGTCAGGTCAGAGAAAGCCTCATCCATGATGACGATGATATTGGGCGCATCCTCCGGCACGACGGCCTCGCCCCCGGCTGCGCCAGGATCCGCCTGAGATCCGGCTTCCCCGGACTCCGCGGCACTCGATTCCGCGTAGGACTCCTTCGCGTCCTCAATCAGCGCCTCCACCTTATCGGTCGAGTATCCCTCCGGCGTCTCCACCTTCAGATATTTCGCATTGACCAGAAAGCTTACAAAAAAGCCATTTTTCTTGTACGTGTACCACTGCGTAAAAGGCATCTCATAGATGTCGCAGCGCTCGATCACCTCGTCCGACTGGATCGCACTGGTATAGCAAAAGCCAAGAGCCACGCAGATCAGGGCACCGATCACGCGGGGTTTTACCGAAAGCTTGCCGACATACGATTTTCCCGCGAGAACCATCAGGAACAGGAAGCTGAGGATGATCCCCATCAGAAGATAGGATCCGGCAAAGACAAAATTATCCGCAACAGAAAAAGCAACCTCCGCCGAGGTCAGGTCCCACGGCAGGATCGGATTGGACCTAAAATCCATGACAAAGTAATTTGCCAGGCCGACAAACAATATCAGGTACTCGCCGATCGCATAGCCGATCGACATCCTTCCGCAGATAAAAATGCAGAGGGTAAAAAACAGCCAGTAGAAAATATACTCCAAGATCTGGACCTGCCACACGATCATCGCCGGGTCATGTGTCAGCCACTCCAGCAGGTAAAAGCTTGCGATCGGCGCGCCGACCAGGACAATCCATGACACAAAACGTGGAAAGGTTTTCGGGATCCACGCCAGGATGCCCAGCAGGACGGATACAGCAAGGCCGACATACATCAGATTCTTGCTCTCCTCAAAATCCCCGCACCAGAAGCAGACCCATATGCCCGCTCCGCAGATCAAGATTCCCCACAGGATTCTTACCACCGCCAGAAGCCGGGAACGTTTTTCTTCTGTCATTCTTGAAGTCCTCCCATAGCACATATACTCCCATAGTACATTTAAATGAAACCAATTTTTTATTCTACCGTCATGCACGCCCGCCTGCAAGGGGCAATTCTGAAAAAAATGTAAAGATCCCTTGAATCAACTTTCTTTTTTCCATGTATTGTGTTATAACCAAACCATTATGCGGCTCTTAAAGGCCGCCCATTTTTGCATGAAAGGAAATACTGACATGAAGAAGACAATCCGCTGTTTCAGCGCCGCTATTGCCTGCGCGCTTCTCTTTTCCATGACCGCCTGCAGCAGCCCATCCGGAGCAAATGCCGCTGCCTCAACCACTCCCGCCGAAACGGAAGCGATGGAGACGGCACCCGTTGCCGACACAACCTCCGCCGTCGGATCCTCCGGCCGCGAGCTTTACGACATCTCCTTCAGCTGGGATGGCCTTACCGCCGGCGACTATGTCACGCTCGGTGAGTATGAGAATATCGAATACCCGCTGCAGACCGCCGAGGTTACCGAGGACGACATTCAGGAAGTTCTCGACCAGATGCTCGCCAGCTCCTCTCTGTATGAGCACATCACCGAGGGCACGGTCAAGGACGGCGACACCGTCAATATCGATTATGTCGGCCGCATCGACGGCGTAGCTTTTGAAGGCGGCACCGCCAGCGACCAGATCGCCACGATCGGCGTTTCCGGTTATATCGATGGTTTCCTGGAGAGCCTGATCGGCGCTGAGGTCGGAAGCACCGTCATCGCCGATGTCACCTTCCCGGACAACTACTATGAGCACCTCGCCGGCAAGGACGCCCAGTTTGAGATCACGATCAATTACCTTCAGGGCGATCCGATCCCTGCCGAGCTGACCGACGAGTGGGTTGCGGAGTACACCTCCGGCACCTACACGACCGTCGACGATCTGAAGGCCTTCCTCGAGGAGCAGCTTCAGCTGGAAGCTGAGGAGGAAGCCGACAAGGCCAACAAAGCCGCCGTCTGGAGCACCGTCGTAGACAACGCCGAGATCAGCTCCTTCCCGGAGGGCTTCGTCGAGTACTATTTCCAGGATCAGATGAACCTGATCATCACCTATGCTAACTATTCCGGCGTGACCTTCGAAGATTACATCGCACGGATGAACGTTACCGAGGATGAGGTCAATACCCAGCTTCTGGAGTATGCGGAGAACGCCGCCAAGTCCTCTATCGTAAACCGTGCCATTGCTGACATCTACGGCATCTCCGTCACCGAAGACGAGTACCAGGATTACATCGCCGAGCTCGCGACGAACTACGGCTATACCAATATGGAGACCCTCGAGAAGGATGCCGGCGGCCGTCTCCAGATCGAGGACGGTATGCTCTTTGACAAGGTCATCGCGAAGGTCCTTGAGACCGCTATCCCTGTCGAGACCGAGGCAGAAACCGCCGAGGATATGACCGAGACAGCCGACGAGACGATGGAAAACGAAACCGAAGACGATATGATGGAAACGGAAACCGCTGACGAAACAGCAGAAACCGAAACCACCGCAGAAATGACCGAAGAGGAAACGACCGAAGAGGCCGAAACCACCGCCGCCAAAACCGGCAGGAACTAAAAAATGCGGGGCTGTCGCATTCAGTGCGACAGCCCCTTACTTATGCACACGGCCGCCCAGCGGTAATTGTTGCCTGACGGCAACGGGCGGCCGGCGCGGCGATTAGGAGTCGGACAAGCCTCCTCCTACTCGATTTTACCGTATTCCCAATGCGTGCTCGACGGATTTCGTGCTCCACTGCTCGACGCGCCGCTGGTGGACGATCTCCATCAAATGCATATTCGCCTGAAAGACCGCAATATCATCCATGCTGTTCGCGATATGACAGATCCGCATCGCCGTAGTGGCGCATTCCATATTTTTCTCAAGCTCCAGCTCATCCTGGCTCAGATGGTATACTGACAGCTCCTCCCACTCCGCGGCGGTCCGCCGATCATACTCCGTACGGAATAGCTGCAGCCACTCCCGTGAAGTCAGGTTAATAAACATCGTATTAATCAAGAGCTTATTAGAACGGATTTTCAGAAGAAGCTTCCGGAACCCTTCCTCCTCCTCGGCTTCATCATGAACCGAAAGGACCTGCATATAATCATCTTCGATACTCTTCAGCATACGCTTCAGAATATCCAGCAGACAATCCCTTTTGTCCTTATAATACAGATAAAACGTCCTGCGGCTGATATGAACCTTCTCGGTAATCTCCTCAACCCGGATCTGAGAAAACGCCTTCGTCTCCAACAGCTCAACCAAGGCTCCTTCAATTCTGTCTTTAATAAACTGTGCCTTTAATTCTCTTTTCATCTGATCTCCTTTTCCAGCAATGCTGCACATTACCTTTCACGCGCGTGCAATTATAGCAAATAACCCTCGCAAATGCAAGATTGTAAGAATATAGATAGATTCTCGTAATAGAAATATAATTCTATCCCCTAGTCGTTTTACCTACTTATCTGGTATAATACTTTCACAGAATCTTCACAGAAAGGGTTTTGGAGAATGAAGAAATTTATAGCTTTACTTGTTGTTGCAGTTATCGCCAGTGTCGGCGTCATCATCTGGCGGAGTAATCCGTTTGGAGAGGCTCCCGTCAACAACGTTTCCCTCGAGGAAGCCGATGTCACCGCATCAAAAATCGCGGATATCATGGGGATCGGCCTGAACAGTGCCACGCAGAACCGCTACTCCGGCGTCGTCGAGACCCAGCAGACACTTGACATCACTCTGGATCAGACCAAGACAGTAGAGGAAATACTGGTAAAAGAAGGCGACCTGGTTGAAGTCGGTACGCCTCTTTTTACGTACAATACCGACGAGATGGAAAAGTCCCTGGTGCAGGCCCAGCTGGATCTGGAGCGTGCCCAGTCTCAGATCGAGAGCCTGAATCATCAGATCGAAACGCTGACTGCCGAAAAAGCCAAGGCGAAGCAGGACCAGCAGCTGGACTACACGATCCAGATCCAGTCCGTCGAGGCTTCCCTCAAGGAGACGGAGTACAGCATCAAGGCTAAGCAGACCGAGATGGAGCGGACACAGGCTTCGATCGACAATGCTACCGTCTATTCCGAGCTTGCCGGCCGCGTCCAGAAGATCAATGAGACGACCACCTACGATAATTACGGAAACACGCTGCCCTTTATGACCATCATCACCGAGGGCGATCTGCGCATCAAGGGCACGATCAATGAGACCAATGTCTGGACCCTCATGGTCGGACAGGAGGTTCTCGTCCGCTCCCGTATCGATGAGGATCAGGTCTGGAAGGGTTATATCTCCCTGATCGACCTGGAGAATCAGGTGTCCAACAACAACGAGATGATGTACTACGGCGGTGGCGGCGGTGAAACCTCCACCAAGTATCCGTTTTACATCGAACTCGAGTCCTCGGAGGGCTTGATGCTCGGCCAGCATGTTTTCATCGAGCTTGACATGGGACAGGACCAGCCGCAGCCAGAGGGGCTCTGGCTCAATGCCGACTATATCGTCTTTGATGAGGAAGGAAACGCCTTTGTCTGGTACGGAGCGAATTCCGGCAAGCTTGAAAAGCACATGGTCACGTTGGGCGAGTTTAATGATGAGCTCTGGCAGTATCAGATTTTGGACGGCCTGACGGAGGAGGATTATATCGCCTGGCCGGATGACACCTGTGTGGAAGGTGCCAGCGTTTTCCGCTTTGACATGTCCTCCTTTGAAGAGTAGGAGGTCCGTATGCTGCTGGAACTGAAACATATTTATAAAGATTACAACTCGGACAAGCTCGTCGTCCCGGTCTTAAAGGATGTCAACCTGTCCGTAAACGAGGGGGAATACCTGGCGATCATGGGGCCGTCCGGCTCGGGCAA
>CAMOGO010000051.1 GCA_946614075.1 uncultured Lachnospiraceae bacterium
GTCTTCCCCACGATTTCTTCTCCCCTTCTCCACTGCTTCTCTTGCATGAAATGCGGGAATGCGCTAAAATATTTCATGCTTTATATCACTATGTATTTTGAGGAGCGGGTATGGAACATTTCTCTTTTGTTATAGGTCTTGTTGTCATTGTAGTTTGTGTCCGATTATTACTTGGCATCGTCCGCCGGATTGAGGCGGGAAGTCAATACGAGGGCGGTGGATGGCTGAAATCCATGCGGCGGTCGGCCTTCCTGATCATGGCGATCGCGGCGATCCACTATTACAGCAGCTTCCTTTACACAGGAATTGAAAATCCCACAGTCATTACCCATTCAGCCCTGATGGCTGCGGCGGCGCTTCTTACAGTATTTGCGACGATGGGAAGCTTTTTCCGTGTTCCTGCTTATCTGGTGTCGCTGGCGAGCCTTCTCACATGGCTGTACAATCTCATCATGAGGTTCCGCAGTTTCATGAGCGCCCTCGAGAGCGTCTCGGATGCGGAGGCGTCGAGCGTGTCGGTCATCTTCTTTAACCCCAATACGGCCGTTCTTGCCGTCAGCATCGTGATTTTGTGGTTTTTGTGCCGGCGGATCCGCCACAGCTTAAGGATCAGCTCGACGGAATGGAACAACTACACGAGCACGGGGGAGCTGACGCCGGGACGGAAGGCGGCCGCCCGGATTTTCGGTCTGATCGGCATCGCCGTCGGTGCGCTCTACCTGTATCTCGTGCACCTGGATCTTGGCAAAACACCTGAGGTCTACTGGACGCTCCTCACCCACCCCAGCTACGCATCGCGCAGCGGAATTGCTTACTCCGTATACCGGGTCGGTAATTTCCGGGGTTACGCCAACGTGATGATCACCTCTGCAATTCTGATCCTGGCGGCTTTCACGCTTTTTACCTCCGCCAAAAACCGGAATAAAGCAAAGGGCTCCGGTGCGCTTGCGTGGCTTGCCGTGGCAGCGCAGATCGGCGAGGGCATTGCGGCGACTCAGCTGATTTATATCTTCACGTATCACTTCAACTTTTTCTCTGCTGTCGATACGTGGCTGTTCAGAAGCGGCGGAGAGATCGCTATGGTTGCCTTGCCGATGGTTCTGGCCTTGGTGCTGATCTTTGTCGGCGGTAAATGCGCCAAAGGCGCGGCGGTCGCTGCGGCGTCTTCGGCGGTCAAGACAGCGGCTGATGCAGCGAAAAAGGGCACGACCGGTACTGGTTCTTCGACTGGCACGGGCGGCATCCTGAGGGCTGGCATCCGCGAGGAAGAGGCGCGGAAGAGGGCCGAGGAGGAAGCGAAGAAGGCGGCGGCTGAGGCCGAAAAGCGGGCACTCGAGGAGGCGGCAAAGCAGGCGGCTCTGGCTAAGCAGAGACAGCTTCAGGAAGAGGCGGCCAAGAAGGCGGCCGAGGAGGAAGCGAAGAAGCAGGCGGAGCGTGCGGCGGCAATCAAGGCGGCCGAGGAGGCTTCCAGACGGGCACAGGATGCTTCCCGACGCGCCAGGGCGGAAGCCGAGCGCCAGGCAGCCGAAGAAGCGGCGAAGAAAGCCGCCGTGGAGGAAGCAAAGAAACGAGTCAAGGCCGATTTGGCGGCGATGAAGGCCGCTGAGGAAGAAGAGAAGAAGCGCGCGGAGGCTGAGAAGAAACGGGCGATAGCCGAGGCTGAGGCGGAGAAGAAGCGCGCGGAGGCTGAGATGGCTCAGATGCTGGCGGCTCAGGCGCGGAAGAAGGCTGAGGAAGAGGCGAAGAAGCCCGCCTGGATGTCCGATCCGACCCGCGACTACCTGCACTACTCCACCATTGCCCCGCTGCCGAAGGATTTGGCGTAGGGCGTAATATCAAAGTTGATCTCCCGGGTCTTTAGGGCTTGGAGTGATATAAGAAACAAGACATCACCAGTTTTCCAGAAGGAGGCAACACATGGAATTTTCAGAGGTTATCAAAAATCGTTTTTCCTGCAAAAAATACAGCGACAAGCCGCTCGAGGATGCGAAGCTTGAGGCCATCCTGGCTGCGGGACGTCTCGCTCCCACCGCGAAGAATCAGCAGATCCAGCACATCTACGCGATCCGCTCGGCAGAAGGCCTGGCAAAGGTCGATGAGATCACGCCTTGCCGCTACGGCGCACCTTGCGTGCTGGCAGTCGCATTCCACAAGGATATGGCATTCACCTATCCGGGCGGAAAGCACAATTCCGGCGCAGAGGATGCTTCCATCGTAGCGACGCACATGATGCTCGCTGCCTGCGACGAAGGCGTTAACAGCTGCTGGCTGAACTTCTTTGATCCGGAGAAGGCCGCTCAGGTTCTGGGCCTGCCGGAGGATGAGGAAATCGTCATGCTGCTCGACCTCGGTTACGCAGCACCGGAAGCCGGCCCGCTGGCAAACCACATGTCCCGCAAGCCACTGTCCGAGACCGTTACCTACATGTAATATCTGCAAAATGTCATCAGAGACTTCTGAATGGTTTCAGAGAATACCTGAGAAAACAAAGGGCGAAAAGCGCAGGACCGGTTCCAAAAATGCGGCTGTCCGCTGCCTCGCTCGTTGACGTAAGACCGGGCTGAATTCCTGTCAAATCCAGCCCGGTTTCTTAATCCCACTGGGAAACATGATTGAGTTTGGGAACTTGATTGGGTTTTAGAGCGAGTTTTTTTTCGTCGTTTTCGATTTGTAATGCCTTTGGATCGGCAGAGATGTCGGACCCCTTACGTACTGTCTTGGGAAACGCCAGAATATATCGGATCTCCAGGACACCGCGGGACCGATTGGCTGTTTTAGGATATTTTCATGATATGAAGAAGAATGTCAAATTTTCCATCAGCTACGATGGGACCAGATACTTTGGCTGGGAGCACCAGCCAAATACGGATATGACGATCCAGGGGAAGCTGGAGACGGTGCTGACGCGGATGGTCGGCGGCGACCCGGCGAATCCGGTGGTCGTGATCGGGGCTGGGCGGACGGATGCCGGGGTGCATGCGCGTGCCATGTCGGCCAATGTCCTGCTCGACACGGAGATGTCCGAGGCGGAGATCCAGGCCTATCTCAACCAGTACCTGCCCGAGGATATCAGCGTGAACGACGTCCGTTTTTGCGCGGACCGCTTCCACTCGCGGTTCAATGCGCTGGGCAAGACGTACCGCTATCAGCTTTGGTACAGCGAGGACGGCTCGAAGCCGGTATTTGACCGGCGGTTCACCACGGTGCTTGACGCAATGCCTGACCTTGAGGCGATGCGCGCGGCCGCGGAGGAGCTCACCGGAACCCACGACTACATGAGCTTCTGCGGGAACACGCATTTTAAAAAATCGGCGGTGCGCACGGTGGACACGATCCGGATCGAGACCAGCGGCCACTACATCCGGCTTTATTTCCACGGGTCCGGCTTTCTCCAGAATATGGTCCGGATCATGGTCGGCACGCTTCTGGACTGCGGGTATGGGAAAATCGATCCCGCGGCGATCCCCGCGATCCTTGAGGCACGCGACCGGAACATGGCCGGCCCCACCGCCCCACCCCAAGGGCTCTGCCTCATGAAGGTTGATTATTAAGTAAAATGGAGGTCTTCATGGATTTTTCACTAAACACTACTACAACCGGTGCCAGTACAGCCTCCGATTTTTCCGAAAAAACAGGCTGCGCATCGGGTGCCTCTGCAGCGAGCGCCAGTGAGACAAATGCCTGCGCAACAAATGACTGCGCGCGGGAGCATTTTATTGCGCTCGCCACGGGAATGGACAGCCTTGTTCTTTTCCGCAAACTGCTGGATACGGCGCCTGCGGCGGCTTTGAAGAAGCTTCTGAACGCCGACCCGAACGGAATCCCGGGATTCGTGCATGCGTACGGCGATTTTGTCTATGCGCTTTACCAGGAAACCGACAATCTCACGGATTTCCTGCTTCGGTTTGTGCTGGAGGACGAGAACCGCTACATGCTGGAGAAGGCGGCGGGGGCTGAGGTCCCGGCGGTCATGGAGAAGTGCCTGGCGAAGGAGCTTGCCTTTTTGCAGGCGCTTTCACGCCTGACCAGCGCCGAGGTGCAGCAGGCGGTCGCCTACGACGGTTTTCTCCCCGACTGGGAGAACCGGGAGGTGGATTTTGCCGCGGAGTATGGGCAGCGCCTGGCGACGATCGGCCTGAATGGATACGGGATTTTCGCGAAGTACCATATTTTCACGGTGCACGATGGGGCACTGGTCCCGGTCCGCTACCCGGACACCCAGAAGCTTTCCGAGCTGACGGGCTATGAGCGGGAGCGCCGGAGCCTGATCGCGAACACGGAGGCGCTTTTGGCCGGGAAGCCGGCGGCGAATGCGCTGCTGTATGGCGATGCGGGCACGGGCAAGTCGAGCACGGTCAAGGCGATCGCGAATGAGTACCGTGACCAGGGTCTGCGGCTCATCGAGGTCAAGAAGAACCAGCTCTACCAGATCCCGGAGATCGTCGACTCGCTCAGCGCCAATCCTTGCCGTTTTATCCTGTTCATCGATGACCTGAGTTTCAGCACGAATGACAATGATTTCTCCGCGCTGAAGGCGATCCTGGAGGGCAGCGTCGGCGGGCATTCGAAGAACCTGGTGGTCTACGCGACGAGCAACCGGCGCCACCTGATCAAGGAGTCGGTCAGCGACCGCGAGGGCGATGACATCCACTTCTTCGACACCTGCCAGGAGCTCATGAGCCTGTCCGCCCGTTTTGGCCTGACGATCACGTTCCAGCGGCCTGAGAAGGAGCTGTATCTGTCGATCGTGCGTGCGCTGGCGGACCAATATGAGATCGAGCTTCCGGAAGCCGAGCTGTTCTCCCGTGCCGAGGCCCACGCGATCCGCGCCGGCGGCCGCAGCCCCCGCACCGCGAGACAGTTCATCGAGATGATCAAGTCCGGAGTGTTGTAGACACAAGCTCTGGGCCAGTTCACCGAGGTGCTCAAATCCGGAGTGCTGTAGACACAAGCTCTGGGCCAGTTCACCGAGGTGCTCAAATCCGGAGTGCTGCAGACACCGCACCACGCTTGATGGGATTGACTGTTTGCCATTGAGAATACAAAGAGGAAGAGGCCTTGCGCATACGCACAAGGCCTCTTCCTCTTTGTCTCAAAATGCTGGTCAGGCAAGATATATGATCCATAGCCACGATCCTCCTGCCTCCCCCGAAACCCTATTCCTATCAGAATTCACCTGAGGCACGATATACAGGCTCTCCTCTTATTAATCTTGCCCTGCCTGAAATCCCATCCCTGTCAGGATTTGCCCGGATCACGATATACGGCCTCATCTCTTATAAATCTTGCCTACCTCGAAAATCCAGCTCTGTCGAGATCCACCCGGGGCACGATATGGGGCCCTGCCTCGTATATATCTTGCCCGTCTCAGAAATCCAGCTCTGTCGGGATGCACCTGGAGCACGGTATACGGCCTCATCTCATAGGAATCTTGCCTGCCTCAAAAATCCAGCTCTGTCGAGATCCACCCGGGGCACGATACACGCCCCCATCTCATAAGAATCTTGCCTTCTTCGAAAGCCCAGGTCACTCCAGAGATGATCAGGCAAGATGCAGAGTGGATAGATGCGATTCCTCCTGCCCAATCCGTCCTTTCAGGAACTGGCATGCGCAAAATCACACCTGCAAAACCGCAGGTGCAAAACTGTATGCGCAAAACCGAAGAAGAGATGTGCTCCTGCACATCTCTTCTTAATTTCTATTCTTCTTACTTATCATAGCTAAAACGAAGCGACGGGCGTTGATAGCCCATCCTCTCGGATTCATTCCCTCATCTCACAAATTCAGCTTCTTCCCATCGAGTACGGCCTCGACGAGCCGGTCTCCATCCGCGTAGACCAGCTTCAGGGAAAAGAAGGTCTCCCGCTCATCCAACAAACGCAGGAAGATCTTGTCCCCCTCCCAAAGCTTCTTCGTCAGGAGGTCGCTCTTGTCGATCCACTCGAGCTCGCCCTCATCGCAATCGATCAGGTCGCCCTCAAAGTGCTCGCTCGTAAAGAGGTACATGTGCTCGGACTCCCACGGTGGGCAGATGAAGGTGATGATAGCACGGAAGCGGTAATCGGTCATAGTCAGGCCGGTCTCTTCCTTCACCTCGCGGAGCACGCAGTCTTCCGGGCTCTCGTCACGCTCGAGCTTGCCTCCCACTCCGATCCACTTGTCCTCGTTGACATCATTTTTCTTCCGGTTGCGATGGAGCATCAGATACTGTCCATCACGCTCCAGATAGCAAAGTGTCGTACATTTCATCTCGTATTTGTCCTGTATTGCCTCGGATCACGCTCATGGCCTGAAGCAAGCCTCGCGCTGTGCCTCGATTATCTTGGATTACCGATTGTCCCGGATCATCGCGCAGATATCAGCGATCGAGCAATCTTCCATATCGGAAGGATCGATAATCACATCGAACTCATCCTCAATGGCAACGGAAAGTTCGTCGAGTCCGATCTCATCAATAAGATCATCTACATGAGAATCCGGCTCCAGCTCGACTTCCAGATTTCCAATCTCCTGAATCAGCTCCATCAGTTTTTCTTCCATCAAACATTCCTCCATCATATTAATATCTTGGAATTTCTGTCCGGCTTAAACTGTCTAAAAATATCTTAGCGGGCCTATGGCCGCGTGACTATCCAGGGGGGTGTGTTCAGTTCCTGTTTCTTCTTAAACCCCAATATACGTGGGCGGTATGTATTTGTCAATTCTCAAATCATGCTTTTCACGGATTTAATACAGACCGTGCTGGAATGGGACTTCGGCGGATTCAGCACGGTCTTTTGGGCAGAAACCTTATGTAAATTGAAAGAAAAAGAGGGAGTCTTATATGATATAATTAAGATGGCTAAGAGGGATACCGGATATTCAAGTTTTTTGAGGAATTTATCATGTACAAGGTTCTGGTCGTGGACGACGATCCGTCGATCGTCCATCTGGCAGTGGAAATCCTGAAAAATGAATACAAGGTTCTGACGGCTCTGGATGGGGAGAGGGCTCTGGATGTCGTGCGGCGGGAGGCGCCGGACCTGATCATCATGGATGTCATGATGCCGCGGATGAACGGGATCCAGGCGACGATCCGGATCCGGGAGCTGTCGAATGCGCCGATCCTGATGCTGTCGGCGAAGGCGGAGAGCTCCGACCGGGTGATCGGCCTAACCTCCGGCGCGGACGACTACCTCGTCAAGCCTTTTTACCAGGATGAGCTGCTGGCCCGGGTTCAGGCCCTGCTGCGCCGTTATGACAAGCTCGGCTCGATCCGCGAGATCGAGGGCAAGCCGCAGATCGCGGTGCGGGATGTGGTGCTGCTGCGTGAGGAAAAGCGTGTCCTGGTGCGGGGCGAGCAGGTGCATTTCACCCCGACGGAATACCGGATCCTCTCCTTCCTCATGGAGAATGTCGGCCATGTCTTCACCGCGGAGGAGATCTATTCACACGTCTGGGACAGCGAAGCTTTCTCCGTGGAAAATACAGTGATGGTGCACATTTCCAGGATCCGTGACAAGTTGGAACTCAACCCAAAGAAACCAGAGTACCTGAAGGTTGTATGGGGGATCGGGTATGTTTTTGAGTAGCGACAGGCGACTGGAGTTGACTGGGCTTTGGATTAGTAACAGGCGACAGG
>CAMOGO010000052.1 GCA_946614075.1 uncultured Lachnospiraceae bacterium
CTCGATGACAATGTTATCGACGGTCAGGTGGATCGCCTGCAGTGTTCCCACACCGGCATTGCCGGCCAGAAGGGATTCAATATTGGCGGTGGATGCCTGGAGGCTCGACACGTTGGCATTGGTGGCATTGAGGTCGGTGATTGCAGCCTTCTCCGCGACCAGGTGCTGAATCTCAGCATCCGCTGCCTGGAGAGCCGCGACATCCGCGTTCGTTGCATTGAGATCTGTGACGTTCGCCTTCTGTGCAAGCAGGGTGTCCACCTCACCAAGCTCAACATGGAGGGCTCCGATATCTGCATTGGTCGCCTGCAGCTTATCCGTGACCACATGTCGGAAGGCTGTAAAGTTCTCTGACAGGGAGGTCAGGACCGCTGCCGTTCCGCGGCTCATGCTCGATGCCAGAGTCAGCAGTGTCGCGCCAAGTGTCAGCCTGGAGTTCTCAGGGTGAAGAAGATCCAGGTAGATCTTCTGAATGACCATGTAGTCGTCCAGGCCATGAGGCTCAGAGACTACGCGGATGTTGTCACCGACCTTGCAGCGTTCTATATCAACATCCAGGAGGTGCAGATCGACCGCTGTGATCGTGATACTGGAGATGAGGAGCTTATGGCGGTCAAGTACCTCTCTGCCCTTCCGAAGAAGGTTTTCCGGCAGGGTCACATCGTCATACTCCACCACCTTTACGATCCTGCCGTATTTGGCGATGGCATCCAGATCCTCGATATAATCCTTCCCGCCATTGACGCTCTTGATCGTGAGTCTTTCGTCAGTCTCTTCATCACGCTGGCCCAAGGGGACGATGACTGTCGCCAGAGAGTCACAGTCGACTTCCTGGGTGAGATCCAGGATGTTCTCGCCAAAACGGATCACCTGGTCATTCGTATGATCGTAAGATTCAATGTAGTCGATGTATCGGTATCCGTTCTCATGCCGGATCCGGATATACCCGCCAAGGCGTGAGATCAGCCGATCCTCGATAGTCTTCCAGGTATTCTCGTAAGTGGAATACCGGTACAGGCTGTCGTTGTTGTCGACCACCGTCACCTGCCCCACAATGAAGCACTTTTTGCTGTCTACATCCGCATTGTGATTGATGATCAGGTCGGTGAAATAATCTGCCACACTGATATCATGGTATTCGTGATACCGCTGGATGCTGTCCAGCAGGTATGACAGTTCGCCCTCACACTCTATGGTCCTGTTGCCATAGAAATCGACCTGGTCTGTCAGGACCCTGCCGGAATAGATCCAGTCCCTATCCTGGTAGAGGGACAGCTCCGAGTACATCTTTTTCGGGTCATCTTTCTTCGGATGTGTCGCCGGAATAGTAAGTTTCAGTGTTCCAGTCTTGTTGACCTCCATCTCACAGGTAAGGTCTGTCAATGCCAGCTCCGGGACACGCGGATCATAGAAGAGCTCGTCATCCAGAAAGATCCTGTACATTACAAACACCCCCTCCGAAATGAAAACGTGATACTGGTTGTCCCTGTTGCTGAGATACTGTTCTCGAAAGGATGAAGGACAAGGCCAGGCACAACCTGGGTGCCGGCATCCAGTTCATACACCCTATCGTCATGGAACAGCCTGCAGGCAGCAGGTGTAGTGACTGTCGGGCAGACAGGCATGCGCAGGTTCTCAACAGTCCCGGAGACTGCTGTCGTATCACCTGTGAAAGTCACCTCATACAGGTCCTGCTCATACCGGAATGGCTCAGCGTCTATAGTGATCGTAATTTGCCCAGCCGTTGCAAGACGCTGCGGCTCTGATATGCTGGCCCTCCCGACATAGTAATGGCCGGGATCCTCATCAAAAGTGATTTGGACGACCCGGCCATGGTATTTATTGAATATATGGAGACAGGTCTCCACCCATCTCTCCCGGTTGGTCTTTGCTGCAAGCTGCAGTTTGATCTCCCGGTTCCCGTATGAGATATCTCCCGTCAGAACTTCTGAGAGGTCAAGCCTCCCGCTTCTTCCAGGGACTTCCAAAAGGACTGTGCTTGGCTCCGGCATGGAGATAACATCACTATTTGTGATCACCGCACCCCAGTCCCTGAGAGTATGCTCATCACCGATCAAAGCCCCGGTGAAGATCGTGACATCTGTAGTTTCTATAGTTCTCATGGGTATCTCCTTAGCACGTTGCACTCACAGGATATGTGGATTATTATAATAAAGGCTGCAGGCACAAACGCCTTTGCAGGTTGTTTGTTGTTGTGTGTTGGTCTACTAAAGTCCTGCAGCCGTTTTTTCTCTTCCCACAGCCTGGCTGTGGGCTTTTTTTATCTGTTTCCCCGTCCACCACGCATAGAATATCTCGCAAGACCAGAATCGATCGAGGGAAGAAGGTGGCCGACAAGTGTCCCGTCCTCCAGGTAGATTCCCTTACTGCTGTTGTCCGCAATGATCGCCAGGTACCGCTCCATGGAAGACATGTTGAGCCTCTCGTCGAGCATGCTCGAGAGCTGATTGTAAAAGCCCTTGAGAGGGAGAATTGCCTCCGCGCCGGCTTCTCCTCCTGCCATGATGCTGGAGCCGTTGATGCCAAACATGGTGGGCTTTGTCATGATACCGCCTTCTTTATACCAGTCCACGGAGAAGTGAGGTACGGACGGAGGCCGGAGCGAAAAGTGACCGCTGATATGCACGTGCGGGAGCTTTAAGTGCGGCAGGCTCCAAGAGAAATTAAAGTAGGATCTGATCCTGTCGATTAGGCTCTTCACCTTATCCCTTGCCGATTCGACCGGTTTGATGATCGCGTCCTTTATGCTGTTCCAGGTGCTTGTCGCCTTGGATTTGATCCCATCGAAAATGCTGGCAGCTGTAGTCTTTACTGCAGTAAATGCAGTTTTGACCTTGGTCTTGATACTGTCCACGGCCGTCGCGATCTTCGTTTTGATATTGGTCCAGGCATTGTTGACTGTGGTCTTGATACTGCTCATCACAGTAGCTACATTCGACTTGATTGTGTTCCATGCATTTGTAACCGTCTGTTTGATGGCATTGGTGACTGTAGACACTGCCTGTTTAATTGCATTCCAGGCTGTGGAGAACACCTGCTTGATAGCGTTCAGCACTGTTGTCAGGACTGTCTTGATGGAGTTCCAGACTGTCTCGATTACAGTCTTGATCTTATTCACGACTGTGGTGACGACTGTTTTGATTGCAGTCCAGGCTGTAGAGAACAAAGTCTTCAGAGTGTTCAGGATAGGTGTCAGAAAAGCCACAATGGCGTTCCACACCTTCTGGATCACTGACTTGATCGCGTCAAGCGCCGCGGATACTATTGCCTTGATCTTCTCCCAGGCTGACATGATCGTCTCGCCAAAGTTCTCCCAGATTAATCTCCAGGGAAGAGTCAAGATGGTAAATGCTGCAGAAATCAGCTCCTGAATAAACAGGATTCCGACCTGGACAATGCTCTTTATCGTCTCCCACACAGTCGTCACGGTCCCGGAGATTGCAGTCCATACGGAGGACATCGTTGTCTGTATCGCAGTGAGGGCACCAGTAACCACTCCCTTAATCGCCTCCCAGATGGAAGTAAAGAAGTCCCTTATCCCAGTGAGGACAGAGGTTACCGTCGAAATGATGTCGTTCCAGATATTTGTAAAGAAAGAGGCTATGCCGTTCCAGATCCCCTCAAAGAAGGATTTGATTCCTTCCCATGCTTGATTCCAGTTCGTACTAAACCAGGACAGGACAGCATCCGCTACACCCTTGATGGTGTCTAAGAGTGTAGTAAATACACCCTTGATACCTGTCCAGATGGAGGTGAACACCTCCTTCACACCAGTCCATGTCTGTTTCCAATCACCTGTAAATACTCCGATGAACACGTCAAGTAGTCCTGTCAGGACGCCCAGAACTGTTTCGAGTACAGTGGCGATTGTGGCAAATGTCCCCTCAAACACAGGCGCCAGGACATCACACAGTCCATTCCAGATCTTCTTTACCGTCTCCGCAATATCAGAGAAGCTGATACCCAGTGCCCCCAGACGCTGCTTAACTCCATCCACAAAGCTACTGACTGCTGTCTTGATCCGCTGCCAGGTCCCGATGATGGCCTCCCTGAAGCCGTCGTTTGTCTTCCAGAGATGCACAAAGGCTGCTACCAGAACACCAACAACTGCTACGACAGCAAGGACCGGTGCGGAAACACCACCGAGAGCTGCCCCTATCTTCCCAAGGATCCCGTGTGCTCCGGACACAGCAACCTTCAGCTTTCCGAAGGCTCCGGCAAGCTTCACAAAGCCCTGCATGGCGATGCCGATCTTCGATATACACGTCCCCAGGATCACCAGGAAAGGACCAAGAGCTGCTATAAACAATCCCACCTTCAGGATCGCGTTCCGCTGAGATTCGGACATGCCGTTCAGCTTGTCGACAAAGCCCTGGACTGCCGTCACAATCCTCCGGATGGCAGGCATCAGCATATCTCCAAAAGAAATGGCCAGCTCCTCCAACTGAGATTTCAGTATGGTGAGCTGACCATTTAAGTTGTCCTGCATGACGGCGGCCATCTTTTCTGCCGTGCCGTTATATCCGTCGATCTCATCAGAACAGGTGGAGATCGCGTTTTCCAGTTTCTCAATATCTGCCGGTGCCGCATTCATCAGGGCAAGGAACCCGGACATGGCGTTCTTCCCGACCAGGGACTCAGCCGCTGCAGCCTTTTCAGACTCTGTCATCTTTCCGAAAGCAGTCCGACAATCATCCAGGATGTCACTGAGGTTTCTCATAGATCCATCGGCGTTGGCTGTCTGGATTGTCACATCACCGAGGGCCTTGCCGGAGAGCTTCAGTTCTCCCTGGAGCTTTGTCATGATGGTCCGAAGAGCTGTACCTGCAGAGGAGGACTTGATGCCGGCATTAGCCATGAGGCCGATTGCCTCTGCAGTATCCTCTGCGGAGTATCCCAATGCTCCAGCGATCGGAGCACAGTACTTGAATGTCTCACCCATCATGCCAACGTTGGTATTCGCATTCGAGGATGCAGCCGCAAGGATATCAGCGAAGTGGCCGGAGTCCTTGGCTGAGAGGCCAAAGGCTGTCAGTGCATCAGTAACGATGTCAGATGTAGTCGCCAGATCCTCACCCGAGGCAGCGGCCAGGTTCATGATGCCCTCTATACCAGAAAGCATGTCGCCTGTCTTCCAGCCGGCCATGGCCATGTAGTTCATGGCATCGGCTGCCTCAGAGGCACTGAACTTCGTCTTGGATCCCATTTCCCGGGCTTTGTCCCGGAGAGCATCAAAATCTTTACCCGTCGCGCCGGAAACGGCAGCCACCTGACTCATGGAGGAATCGAAGTCAGCGGAAGTCTTCACTGCCGCAGCGCCAAGGCCTGCTACCGCCGCGGAAGCCGGCATCACAGCCTTCCCCGCATTTGTGATGGAGTCACCAACCTTCTCAAACTTCTTTCCCGCCTCATCGATCTGTGACAGAACCGTACTGGTATTGGAGGCTTCCTGCTGCAGGCGCCTCAGTTCCTCCTCTGTCTCGATGATCTCTCGCTGCAGAGCATCATATTTATCCTGCCCAAGGGTCCCATTCTCCAACTGCTGCTTTGCCTGCTCCTGGGCCGACTTCAGGGCATCCAGCTTTTCCTTCGTGGCGTTGATTGCGTCCTTTAGGAGCTTCTGCTTCTGGGTGACGAGGTTGGTGTTGGTGGGATCGAGCTTCAGGAGCTTGTTCACATCCTTCAGGGAGGTCTGTGTGGTCCTGATTGTGGAGTTGACACCCTTTAAGGCTTTATCCAGACCTGTTGTATCACCGCCGATCTCAACGGTTATTCCTTTGATTCTGCTGCCTGCCATGATCCTCACCTCCCTTCAGGCATGAAAAAAGCACCTGCCATTTCTGACTGGTGCTTTCGTTTTATTTCTCAAATATGATATATGATCTCACTTTCCATCTTATCCAGGATGGACATCTGCTTATCCGCACTGATCTGCGTGTAGATTCGCGTGGTATTGATATTCGAATGCCCTAATAGGTCCGCAAGGTGTACCAGGTCATGGTCCTTGCTATAGTAATTTACCGCAAAGAAGTGCCGCAGATTATGCGGAAAGATCTTTTCACGGGGTACATCCGCTTTCTCGGACAGTTTCTTCATCCAGTGCCCGATATTGTTCCTGTCCAGTAAATTGCCCCGTTTTGACCTGAAAACCACGCCTGACTCGATCTTACGCAGTTCACAATATGTCTCTAACAGCTTACATAATTCTGTAGGAAGGAGTATCTCCCTGTATTTTCCTTTAAGGTGTATGCTGACACGCTTCTTCGATACTGCTTCAACTGTGATGTACTGCAGTTCGCTCACACGCATCCCGGTTCCTGCCAGCGTCTGAATGATATAAAAAAGCTGGTCGTTTTGTAATCCCTTAGCCGCTTCAAGTAAACGCCGGTACTCCTCATGCGTGAGTTCCCTGCCGGTATCACGGAAAGTCTTCTGCTGAAGCTTATAGGAACTCACGCAACACTCGTTCCATCCCATGATTTTAAAAAACTTATTGAGCGCGTTTATGTAATTATTTGCGGTAGATAATTTGTATTTTTCCTTCAGAGTGGCTTTAAACGAAATCACAGTTGCTTTATCGAATTCCTTGCCACTCCCTACCCATTCCGTAAATGTTTCAACACATCTTGAATAATTGTAGATAGTACCTTCCGTTCTTTCCTCTTCTTCCAGGACTGCACAAAAATCATTGATGTACTGGGGCTCTATTACATGCTTCATAGCCATGCTCTCCGTCATTTTGATGTTATGACTGTGTTGATTAGGAGTACACAGACTATTATAGCTGTTATATTTCTATTCATCTATTGCTGTATTAAATAATTATTATGTATGGATATGTAATTCTATTTATCCATTTCGTACAATTTTCGTAAGACATGACCATGAAAGGGACATCCTGTGGTTTCGTATATAACAGTATTTCCAATCAGACATTGGCACCTTTAAAACTTATCAAAGTCACTCTGGTCAGCTACCCTCGCATATTTCACGCCGTCGTTAGACCTTTCGGTCCACATATCCAAGACCAGGCCGATCGTAAGAAGGTCGAGATCCCGGATAGAGATCCCGACCTCCGTGCATCGCAGAAGGAACAGTGGCGTGGTCATCTCCCGCTCACTTCTGCCAGTCCTTTTTTTGCCTGGACATCCGTCATCAGGTTCTCTCCCCACAGCTCCAGGATCTGCGGAAGCACCTGGTAGATAGAGAACATATCGAACTGGTCAAGCCACTCGTCAATTGTCTTCGGGATGGACGGATCGGCGTGGTACGCCATGATATAGGCTACATTCTCAAAGATCTCCAGGTCTTCGATCTGCAGCTCATCGCCGTCCTCCGTCCTCCGGGTATAGGACTTCTCGAGCTTTGTCAGGTCTTTGAAGATATCCCTCTTGAACTTGGCCCTGTAAAGACGGGGAACTGTTGCTGAAGACCGGAACTGTACTTGCTTTCCAGAAATCTCAATTGTGCGTTCGATCATGTTTTACTCCCCCTCTTCATTGGTTTCTGTAGGCAGATACACGGACTTATACCAGTTGGCATAGGTTGTTGC
>CAMOGO010000053.1 GCA_946614075.1 uncultured Lachnospiraceae bacterium
CTGGGTCGGGCTTACGCCCTTCCCGTCACACGGCGCTCAGACAAGCGGAATTCTGTCCTTATCGTATTTGACCTTCGTAATGCATTTCTATGGCCTCCTCGCAAAGACCGCCTTACGATATGATCACTGATTTTTAGTGTCTTCGAAGTCTATTCCCCCGAATCCTTGTGCGACAGCCCCTTCCTTCTTGGCTTGCGGTTTCGTCTCTTTATTGTCATAATCCTGTTGTTTTTGAGGGGGTACAATCTCTCCTGCTTTGCTACACTTATCATGGAACGATGTAACCATGGGGGGTAATAAAACCAAAGAAAGGAGAGATCAAGATGAGACACCGAAAATATCTGTCGCTTTTGATGACCATCATCCTCATCGGGATGACAGCGTTGTCATCGCTGAATCTGGCATTTGCGACGATGGATCCGGCGGCCGGAGGCCCGACCGACAACGAGGAATGGTCTGAGTGGGATATCGTGGATTATCCGACCTGTACGACCGACGGCTATGAGATCCGGTACAGCAGCTACGGGAATTCCGAGACCCGTGCGATCCCGGCGACTGGACATTCCTGGTCCGGTTGGGATGTCATCGCAGAGCCCACCTGTACCGAAAGTGGATCGCAGACCAGATTCTGCTTCAACTGCTGGGAAGAGGAGTACGGCACCATTCCGGCTCTTGGCCACAGCTTTGGCGCTTGGACGACGACCGTGACTGCAAGCTGCGTCATTGAGGGCGAGCAGCAGCATACCTGCTCCCGCTGCGGCTACACAGAAACGGTAAATATCGGCTACGGCAGCCACAGCTGGGGCAGCTGGCACGAGGAGCAGGCCGCGACCTGTACCCAGCCTGGCCTCATGGTGCGCCACTGCACCGTCTGCTATCAGTACGATTCCTATTATACCGGCTATGCTGACCACACCTACGGGGAGTGGACCATCCTGGCAAACGCAGACGATTTCCACACGGGACTGCGTCAGCGGACCTGCCAGGTGTGCGGCGGGATCCAGGAGGAGAGCTTCTTCCCGGATGGGACGCTGCAGTATGGCGATACCGGCTCTGCCGTCGAGAACCTGCAGAAAGCCCTGAATGCGGCGGGCTATGACTGCGGAACTGCTGATGGCATCTATGGCGACCTCACCTACAATGCGGTCGCGGCCTTCGAGGCGGCAAACGGCATTGAAGGGGACGGCATTGCATGGCCCGGCGTCCAGAAGCTCCTGAACGAGGGCTGCGCTCTGCTTCTTAATTTCTCCATGTTCGACAGCACCCCCAGGGAGGACAACGGCCAGGATGTCGTCTACGAAATCCTCATGACCTATATGGGCTGGGATACCCTGGAGAACACGGAGGTCCATTACGAGATCGGGACCTGGAACGGGGACAAGCTGGAACTCATCCAGGCCGGAGGTGTCTACACCTCGATGGATCCCCTGACGATGGAGCCTGGCGACACCGTGCCGATTACCTTCAACTACACACTTCCGCATGAACTGATCGGGAAGGAAATCTATCTGGACTGCTGGGCGTTCGGAACCGTGGCCAATGGCGGTCCGACCGTCACCGGATCCTTTGACTCCTATACCCTTCTTGAGCCGATCCTGCCGGAGCTTCCGTATAATCTGCCTGAGATGGGCGAGAACACCGCCGCTCTTCTGCTCGAAGCCGAATACGATGACACGGTAGAGTGGCAAGAGGGAGACACGATCCCGTATACGCTGACGATCACCAACGCCGGCAAGCTCCCGTTAACCATCGGACTTTTCAACGTCACCCTCGATTTAGGGATCGACAAGGATTATCCGGAATTTTCCGAAAATTTATTACCTGCTTTGGGAACCGTCCAGCTGCAGCCGGGCGAGCAATACGTCTACCATTACGATTATGTTGCCCTGGATTGTCATCCCGGAGATCTGACATCCTACCTGGACTTCAAGGTTTCCGCCTTTTCCGATCAAACCCATTCCTGGGTTTCCGCCGACAGCTGCCTGCCTGACCCGCTCCATCACGACAAGCAGGTAGGAGACGGTATGGCAGCCCTCGTTCTGAACGGTACCGCGGAATACTCAAGTGACCTGAAGGTCGGAGATATTGTCGCTTTGAATATGAGCGCCGTGAACGTCGGCACCTGCAACCTGTCTGATCTGCGTTTCGTCGGCATTGTCAATAACAATTCCGGCATGGAGTTCTTCTTCCCGCCGTCCGCCGAGGAGATGCAGTACCTGGAATGCGGCCAGACCCTGGAGCATACCGTTGAGTATGTCCTGACGGAAAAGGATATCGCAAGCCAGGCTATCACGCTGGAAGTCTGGGTTGACGGCTCTATCAATCTTTCCAAGGACCTTGCCGAAGCTTACGGCTATGTTGCCGCTCACTGGTTTGTGAAGATCCCGATCAAAGGAGACTCCCTTCCCGATGTTTTCGACCTGCACCTGAACTATTATTATACAGGCACCATGGAGCGTCTTGACACGGTCCAAGACGGTGAGGATTACCTCGTCACAGTGGAGGCTACGCCTTCTAAGGGACTGGAACTCGCGGATGGTTCCTTCGCGCTCTATGCCGGCCCGACCGACCTGCTTGCGGACGATAACACCGATTTCTACGCCAGCCTCCCGGAGGGATACTGGAATGAGGATGATATCTACTCCTTCCTTTACCGCATCCGGGTAACCCCCGAGGATCTGGCGGCTGGTGCGATCCATCGCAGTCTCTGGGTCAGCGCGGTCGTAATCGATGAAGAAACGCTCGAAAAGAAAGCGGTGAGATCCAATCAGATCGACATCGATATCCCGTTTGAGGCAGAGGAAACCGAAAGCGATGTGGTGCCCGTACTTACTGTCGAGCTGCTCTCCGAGCAAAAGGATTATTACGAGTTTGGGGATGAGATCGAGCTGGGCTACTCCCTGAAAAACGAGGGAACGGAAGAGGCCTTCTTCGGCGGCATCTTCACCTACGTGAACGCCATCGACGAGCTGACCTTTGATGAGATCTCCCTTCCCGAATATCTCGTCGAGGGAGACGGGACGCCGGTGGGACCGGGAGAAGAAATCACAGGATCCTTCCACTATACCATTCCCGAGAGGGAGATCACCGGCTTCAAGATCGAAATGGAATTTGACGGCAACCTGATCTCCTGGGATCCGGAGCCGGAGGACCACTACTCCAACCCCGTCCTCTTCAAGCTCCCCATCCTGGCAGACTTTGACGATTCGTTCATCGATTCGAATGATACGGATGAGACTGACATCGAAATGCCTCTTCCGGAAACGGATGAAATCCCTGTTCTGTCTATCAATAAATGGGTGGTTTCGTATCCCGAAAACTTTATGTATTATACGGAAGGTGAAACCGTCAGTTTCTGCATCGCTGTTTCCAACCTTCTTCCGGAAAGCGTCGATAATGTAGTCATATATGATATCCCGGGCATCAAAGCCGATCCTATCATCGTGGATGAGCTGGGCTTTATATCCGCATACGACTCCCTGATCTATGGCCCCATCAAGTATGACATTTCGAAAGAAGATGTCGAAAGAGGCTATTTTGTCAATATCGCCCGCGTTACCTGGGATTCCAATGGACAGACAGGCTCCGCCTATGATTATATTGTAGTCGACACGGATGGACAGCCGGACCCCATTGAAATCATCGACACCGATGTGGAGAATACGGCCAAGCCGCACCCGGACGACAATATGATCACGGATCCGGACGGCACTGCCGAGGACCCCACTATCATCGAGTACGATCCGGGCTGGAACAACCTGATCGAAATCGACGAAAATGATCAGGAAACGGAACCCACCGAGGAGACAGAGCCGTCCGATGGCACCGACCAGGATACGGACGTGACCGAGGTTACTCTCATCCCTCCTGTCACCGAAACAGCCTCCGAAAGCGAGACAGAGATGGAAACTCAGCCTGAAGAAACTCAGCCTGAGGAAACGCTCCCGCCGGAGACTATCCCTCCGGAAACTCTGCCGCCTGAGACTATGCCGCCGGAGACTATACCACCCGAGACTATGCCGCCGGAGACTATCCCGCCGGAAACCCTTCCTCCGGAGACCAAACCCACAGATCCTGGCACTGGGTTCTCACCGCCGGAGCCGCCGGAGAAAACCACCGGACCTGAAAATCCGATCAAGTTAATCCAGAATAGCATCGGCGTAGGCCTGCATACCGGCGACTGCTGCTATTACGATCTGGAAGCACGCGGAGACGGAACGACCGTCTACACCGTCCATTTCTGCCGCGAGCATCAGCTCGTACAGCAGGCTATCGATGAAATCTTCGCCACCGCCAAAACCCCTGCGGAGGAGCTCGCCGCATGGCAGCTGGCCCGCTCCCTGTGGCAGGCGAAGCTCGACCAGATGTATGCGGATCTGCTGAAGACAGCCGCCGCAGAGCCCGATGAAGAGCTCCGCACCCAGAAGGAAGAGATCATCCGCAAGGAGAAGGAAGCCTTCTATCTGCAGCTGGTGACCTACGAAGCCGACCTGATGTTAATCTTCCCCGAGGATCCGCTGATCGTCGCGGAAAAGGTAAACGAAGCCCTGCGCCTGCGCACCATGGACATGTGCTACGAGCTGGCCACCGCATCGGGTGAACGCATCGACAGCTACCTGAAGGACGACATTGACCTGATGATTGGCACCATGCCCGCCGAGGACTGCAGCCACTCCTACGCCTCTCTTCCGGAGAAGGATCTGCGTCTGACCGAAAAGTACTGCGAGGACACTGCTGTAATCCTGAACACCTCCGTCGAAATGGCCGAGGAAGCCCTGGCGAATCCGACTCTGTTCCTGAAGATGCTGGAAAACAGCAATAAGCTTCCGGTGCTGGAGGAGGGCGAGGAAATGCCGTCCGCCCTGACCCTCGCCTGGACGCTCTCCCGCAGCCAGTGGATGAGACGCCTGGACCAGATGACCACCAAGCGTTATCTGAATGCTGAGGAAGTAAACCGCGACGTCATCGCCGCAGACCGCAGCGCCTTCGCCGCATGGCTCGACGCCCGCGAAGCATTGCTTACGCTCCTGTACGAGACCTCTCCTTCCTGCGATGAAATCGTCGCCGAGGTCATGGCCGAAGCCGTCATGGACCAGACCATCCGCCTCTGCGAAGCTCTGGAGGAAGCCGAAGCACTCACCGCCCAGGCAGCCGGGAACTAAAATCACCTAAGGCCAACACCTCCTGCCGTCAACTGCGCCTGTAGCTGGCGGCAGCAAAGGGGCTGTCGCTCTAGGATATAAAAGAATAGACGTCAAAGTCACTGATAGAAGTGTCTTTGACGTCTATTCTTTCCTTTTTGAGCGACAGCCCCTTCTGCCGGCATGAGCCGGAATTACGGCAGATACTTGATGAGCTCGTAGACGCGTGCCTCGGTCAGGCCAGCGCCCGTCAGATACTTCTGCATCGGAGCCATGGAGCCGCCGGCAACCTCAGCCTCAGCATTCGCCATCTTCTGCTCCTTGTCCGTGATCCACGCACGCTGCTCCTGCAGCAGCGTATTCATCTGGCTTTCGGAAAGCGTTCCCTTCAGGATCAGCCACAGATCATTCAGGCTGTCATCCCACAGCGTATACAGCTCCTCTGCCTTCTGATTGTACTCGGTCTGCGTCAGCGAATCATTCTGGATCGAGTTCTTCAGCGTCTTAGAGGTGCTCTGGACATCCAGAAGGCTCGTCACAAACATGCCAACCATGTCCGCACTGTAAAAGCCTTCTTCCTGCGCTTCATTGTACAGGCCTACGAAGGTAAGCTCCGTGGCAGTCGTTCCCGTCTCAAAGTCATAGAGTGCGGGGTTGACCCAGCTGAGGAAGCCCTCCGGAAGATTGTCTTTCTTGCTTCCCGGCAGATAGAAATACATATCACCGGCATCCTCCAGGCCATAGGCTCCGGCGTAAACGAATCTGACACCGTCTATAATCTCGGTTTCTCCCTCATTTTTTGCGTAGGACATAGAGACTATCTGGGTCTTGTAGGTGTAGTCATCCACCTTCGTCAGCTCTCCAAACTTGCCGGAGAACTCACAGTAATACATGGTTCCGTTCGGATAGTCTGTCCCGGTGTCTCCCATATCGGAGTCATGGTAAATACCGGAAAAAGATCCATCCGACGCAATGCTCAGGTCCGTACTCCAGCCGCCGGCACCGCTCAGGAAGGAGAAATTCATACCGGTAAGCTTCGCATAGGAGAAGTCACCAACCATGGATGCTGCTGCAGGATAGAGATTGGCCAGATCCACGCTGGTCGTCCAGTCAACACCACTCCCGCTGCCGGCAGATGCCGGGTTTGCAGCCGCCTGGGTTGTCCCGGAAGCCGCCTGCGTGGTCGCAGAAGCTGCCTGGGTGGTACCGGAAGCCGCCTGCGTGGTCGCAGAAGCTGCCTGCGTGGTACCGGAGGCTGCCTGAGTCTGGGCAGCAGCTCCACTGTTGTCGCCCGCCGCCTGAGATGCGCTCTGGCCGGAACCGCCCATCAGGGTATCCAGGCCTCCGGGAATCTTCTGTCCGGATGCATGGGTCTCTCCGGCTGCCTCTGTCTGACTCGCGGATGAGGACGGCGCTGCCGGCTGACTGCAAGCACCAAGCAGCATGCACATCGCTGCAAGGACCGCCAGACCTGCTTTTCCGGCGCCTCTTACTACACTGTTTCGATTGCTATGGCTGACCTTGCGGCCTGCCATTTCCTGATTTTTCATTCTCTCTTTCCCCTTTCTGAACCTGAACTCTTAAGAGTTTCAGGTAACATCATCAGAATAATCCCTTTCCTTATAATGTATGTTGAAAAGCTCCCGTTTTTTGTGAACGGAAGCTTTTTTCATCTTTTTTCTAAATCAATATGTGAAGCCTCTGTTCTTCTATTGCTCTTTCAGATACTCCCGGATGACCTCCCCGTCGTTATGGGGGATCCGGTGATTCGCGAACACGATGTAGTTTTCATGCCCTTTGCCAAGGATCAGCGCGATATCGCCCTTCTGCATTTCCCGCAGCACCCGGAAGATCGCCTTGTGCCTGTTGTACTCCACCGCATATTTGGAGGAGTCGTTCTCGATGCCGGAAAGGATATCCGCCATGATCTGCTCGGGCGGCTCGGCATGCGGATCGTCGTTGGTGAAGACCGTGAAATCGCACACATCTGTCACCATCTTGCCGATCATCGGCCGCTTTCCCCGGTCTCGCTCTCCGGCGCAGCCCAGCACGCAGAAAAGTCTTCCCTCTGCCTTCGGGCGGTAGAAATCCAGTGCCTTTTTGATGGCGTCCGGGTTGTGCGCATAGTCGACCACCGCGATGCCCTGATTGACCTCATAGGTTTCAAAACGGCCCTTTGCGCCTAAAAGCTGATTGGCCAGCCGGAAAAGCGCTGCATACGGACTGCCGTAAGCGTGGACCGCCGCTGCCGCCATCAGGAAATTCTCCGCGTTCAGCTCATTTGCCAGGGAATACGGAACCTCAAATGCCTCATTCCCTGCCTCAATATGCAGGACCGATCCTCCCACGTCAAAAAGGGCCTTTTCCTTGTT
>CAMOGO010000054.1 GCA_946614075.1 uncultured Lachnospiraceae bacterium
GACGATCGAGGAGCTGGGACTTCTGAAGATGGATTTCCTGGGCCTGCGTACACTGACCGTGATCCAGAATGCCGTCCGGATGGCGGAGAAAAACCATAACGTCACAATCGATATCAGCAAGATCGACCTGAACGACAAGGCGGTCCTCGACTCGATCAGCACCGGGAAGACCGATGGCGTGTTCCAGCTAGAAAGCGGCGGCATGAAGAATTTCATGAAGGAGCTGAAGCCGGAGAGCCTGGAGGACATCATAGCCGGTATTTCCCTGTACCGTCCGGGCCCGATGGACTTCATCCCGAGCTACATCAAGGGAAAGAAGCATCCGGAGGACGTGACCTATCTTTGCCCCCAGCTGGAGCCGATCCTGAGGGATACCTACGGCTGTATCGTATACCAGGAACAGGTTATGCAGATCGTACGTGACCTGGGCGGCTACACGCTTGGCCGCAGCGACCTGGTGCGCCGAGCCATGAGCAAGAAAAAAGAGAAGGTCATGATCAAGGAGCGGCAGAACTTCGTCTACGGTAATCCGGAGGAGGGGGTGGCCGGCTGCGCGGGCAACGGCATCGACGCCGACACCGCAAACAAGATCTACGATTCCATGATGGATTTCGCCCGGTATGCCTTCAACAAGTCCCATGCGGCAGCCTATGCTGTCGTCGCTATGCAGACGGCCTGGCTGAAGTACTATTATCCGGTCGAGTTCATGGCGGCTCTTCTGACCTCGGTCATCGACAATTCCGGCAAGATGGCGGAGTATTTCATGAGCTGCAAGGAGATGGGCATCAAGCTTCTCCCGCCCGATATCAACGAAGGAGTGGCGAACTTCTCCGTATCGGGCAACGCAATCCGCTATGGACTTGGCGCGATCAAGAGCGTCGGCATGGGCGTCATTGCCTCGATCGTAAACGAGCGTGAGTCCGGCGGGCCCTTTACCAGCCTCAAGGATTTCATCTATCGGCTGTCCTCCAAGGAAGCCAATAAGAGAACCATCGAGAATTTTATCAAGGCCGGAGCTCTGGACGGTCTGCCGGGGAACCGCAAACAGAAAATGCTCATCAGCTCCGAGCTGATGGACCGGAAGAATGACGAGAAGAAATACAATATCGCCGGGCAGATGACGCTGTTTGACCTGATGGGTGCGATGGGAGAGCCGGAAGCAGCTGCCTCCTACGATGTCACCTTCCCGAATGTGGCAGAATACAGCCGCGAGGAGCTTCTGGGCTTTGAAAAAGAGGTCCTCGGCATGTATGTCAGCGGACATCCGCTCGATGAGTATGCCGACAGCTGGAAAAAGCATGTGACAGCCGTCACAACCGATTTTTACGCCGATGATGAAACCGGCCGCACCAAGGTGAACGAGGGCGAAAGGGTCGTGATCGGCGGCATGATCACGGAATTTACGCGGAAAACGACGAAAAAGAACCAGATCATGGCCTTTGTCACGATCGAGGATCTGCTGGGCAGCGTGGAAGTGCTGATTTTCCCGAAGGATTACGAGCGATTCCGGAGTAGTATCCGCGAGGAGGAGAAGGTCTACATCCGCGGCCGTGTCTCCGGAAGCGAGGACGAGAAGGCCAAGCTGATCCTGGAGGATATGGAGCGCTTTGAGGATGTCCCGAAGGAGCTTTGGCTGCAGTTCGCCGACAAGGAGGACTACCTGGGCAAGGAAAAGCAGCTGTTTAAGGCCCTTTCGGGGTCGGACGGAACCTCCCCTGTCGTGATCTACCTGGCCAAGGAAAGAGCGGTAAAACGTCTCCCGTTTTCGGAAAGTGTGGGTCTGCAGCCGGCCTTTATGGCGCAGCTTCGCGACGAGTACGGAGAAAAGAACGTAAGAGTCGTAGAAAAGCCGTTGAAAATCGGTATTAAATCAAGTAGAATGTAGGGATAAAATGACTGTATCGGGATTTTTCCGGATAGATACGGGGTTTCGCAAAGGATCGGCAAAGGTTTTGGGATTTGTGAATCTGTAGCGGAGGGCCTGCAGGAGAGAGGTGTAATAATATGTCAGCGGAAATCAAAACCATCGGTGTTATGACAAGTGGGGGCGACGCTCCCGGTATGAACGCAGCGATTCGCGCCGTAGTCCGTACAGCAGTAGACTATGGGATGAATGTCAAGGGAATCCGAAGAGGGTATTCCGGCCTTCTGAACGAGGAGATTTTTGACATGAACAGCCGCAGCGTTTCGGAGATTATCCAGAAAGGCGGTACCATTCTTTATACCGCACGCTGCTCGAAGTTCGTAGAGCCCGAGGTGCAGGAGGAGGCAGCAGCCATCTGCCGTAAGCACGAGATCGACGGCCTCGTCGTCATCGGCGGCGACGGCTCCTACCGCGGAGCACAGGCCCTGTCCCGTTTCGGGATCCGCGTCGTAGGCATCCCCGGCACCATCGACTTGGACATCAGCTGCACGGATTACACGATCGGTTTTGACACCGCTGTCAACACGGCTATGGATGCGATCGATAAGATCCGCGACACCTCGACCTCCCATGAGCGCTGCAGCATCATCGAGGTCATGGGCCGCAACGCCGGCTATATCGCCCTCTGGTGCGGTATCGCAAACGGCGCCGAGGATATCCTGCTCCCGGAGACCTACGATCACAATGAGCAGGCACTGATCGACAAGATCATCAGTGACCGCCGCAAAGGAAAGAAACACCATATCATCATCAACGCCGAGGGCATCGGACATTCGACCAGTATGGCACGCCGCATCGAGGCGGCTACCGGCATCGAGACCAGAGCCTCGATCCTCGGCTATATGCAGCGAGGCGGACGTCCGAGCTGCAAGGACCGTGTCTATGCCTCCATCATGGGCGCCAAGGCAGTAGAGCTTCTCGAAAACGGCTGCTACAACAGGCTTGTCTGCCATCAGCATGGCGAGTTTGTGGATGTGGATATCGAGGAAGGCCTGAGAATGAAGAAGAGCATCCCGGAGAATGAATTCCGGATCAGCCAGATGCTTTCACGCTAGATTTGTACGAGCTATTCGTCCAGGCTATCAATTGTGTTTTATTTAGGAGACCAGCCGGATCATTTTCTCTTAAGGGTAAGGAAGAAAAAGAATGACGGAAGAAACCAAGAAAACCAATTTGAATATTGACGAGACGGATCACCGGATCCTGACGGCGCCTGACGGCGACCCGGAAAGGCCGGCCTCCTTGTCGACAGAGCCTGTGACCTCCGGCACTCCGGAGGGTCTGTTCCAGGACCTGATCACAGAGATCAGACGATATCATCCTTCGGATGACCTGTCCCAGATCGAGAAGGCCTACCAGATAGCCAGGGCTGCCCACAAGGAGCAGAGACGCCGTTCCGGCGAGCCCTACATCATTCACCCGATCTGCGTCGCAATCATCCTGGCACAGCTGGAGCTGGACAAGGAGTCGATCATCGCGGCCTTGCTGCATGATATCGTGGAGGATACCGACACGACCCTCGATCAGGTGGCACATGATTTTGGCGATGAGGTTGCGCTTCTGGTAGATGGCGTCACCAAGCTGACTCAGCTGTCTGTCTCTACCGACAAGGTGGAGGTCCAGGCTGAGAATCTGCGTAAGATGTTCTTAGCCATGGCCAAGGATATCCGAGTCATCCTGATCAAGCTGGCAGACCGTCTTCACAACATGCGGACTCTCGAGTACATGACGACGGCCAAGCAGAAGGAGAAGGCACGCGAGACCCTGGAGATCTATGCCCCGATCGCGGACCGTCTTGGTATTTCCCGTATCAAGACCGAGCTGGATGATCTGTCCTTAAAGTACCTCGAGCCCGAGGTCTATGCGGAGCTGTACCGCAGCCTTTCCTCCACGGAGGAGGAGCGCGAGCGCTTCATCAAGAACATCATCGCAGAGGTCCGTCAGAGCCTGGACAACGGCGGCATCACAGCCCAGCTGAACGGCCGCGTGAAGCATATTTTCAGCATTTACAAAAAGATGAAAACCCAGGGGAAATCCATGGACCAGATCTACGATCTGTTTGCGATCCGGATCCTGGTGGACAATGTCAAGGACTGCTATGCAGCCCTGGGTGTCATCCATGAGAGATATAAACCGATTCCCGGCCGTTTCAAGGACTACATCGCGATGCCGAAGCCGAACATGTACCAGTCCCTGCATACGACCCTGATCTCAAGCATCGGTATTCCTTTTGAGATCCAGATCCGCACCTACGAGATGCATCGTATCGCTGAGTATGGTATCGCGGCCCACTGGAAATACAAGGAGTCAGGCAGCCGGAAGCTGGAGGATCGCGAGGTGGACGAGGCAGCCAAGATGAACTGGCTGCGCGAGATCCTCGAGTGGCAGAAGGAAATGCCGGACAACAAGGAGTTCCTAAGCTCCGTCAAAAACGACTTCGACATGTTCTCGGAGCGTGTCTACTGCTTTACCCCGAACGGCGATGTCAAGGCCCTTCCGAATGGGTCTACGCCGGTCGATTTCGCCTACAGCATCCACAGTGCCGTCGGCAATAAAATGGTTGGAGCCCGGGTCAATTCGAGACTGGTTCCGATCGACTACATCATACAGAATGGTGACCGGATCGAGATCATCACCTCCCAGAATTCCAAGGGCCCGAGCCGCGACTGGCTGAAATCCGTCCGCAGCTCCCAGGCCCGCAACAAGATCAACCAGTGGTTCAAATCCGAGTCGAAAGAGGAGAATATCGCCCGCGGCAAGGACCTGGTCGACAAGTACTGCAAGTCCAAGGGCATCAGCTTCTCGGACGTCAACAAACCGGAATATATCGACGTGATCCTGCATAAATACGGCTTCCGCGACTGGGAGGCTGTCCTGGCGGCGATCGGCCGCGGCGGACTCAAAGAGACCCAGGTCATGAACCGTATCTTTGAGGAGCAGGAGCGCACCAGACAGACGGAGATCACCGACGAGGAGGTCCTGAGCAACGTTCAGGATAAGACCGAACGGTCCGATTCGAGGAGGAAGGCGTCCAAGGGCGGCATCGTCGTCAAGGGCGTCCACGATCTGGCGGTTCATTTCTCACGCTGCTGCAATCCGGTGCCGGGAGATGAGATCATCGGCTTTGTGACCAGAGGACGAGGCATTTCTGTCCACCGGTCCGACTGCGTCAATATGATGAACCTTCCGGAGAATGAGCGTGTCCGCATCATCGAGGCAGAGTGGCAGTCGGCGGAGGAGGATTCCTCGCAGAAATACATGGTCGAGATCAAGGTGTTCGCGACGAACCGCATCGGCCTTGTCGTCGACATCAGCCGTATCTTCACCGAGCGCGGCGTCAATATCCTGGCGATGACAGCCCGTACGAGCAAGCAAGGGAAATCGACGGTTACGATCGGCTTTGAGGTGGCCGGTACGGAAGAGCTGAATACCTTACAGGAAAAGCTTCGCCAGATACCGGGTGTCCTCGATATCGAGAGAAACGCAGGCTGACAAACCAGGTAAGGCGGCTTTAGGAGTCATGAAAGCCCTGCGGGCTAAGCTCGCAGGGCCTTTTTCTTAAAAAAGCAGGATTGCATATGCTGCAAAATGCGGAGCAATCCGCATGCTTTCATCAGTACACAAGGAGGGAACCTATGGAAGCGATCGTAAAAAGCATGCTGCTGGGACCGATCCAGACCAATTGCTATTTTCTCGTCAATTCGGAAACGAAGGAGATGATCCTGATCGACGCGGCAGCCTATGGCAGCCGGATCGTGGACAGGGTGAAGAAAGAAGGGTATCATCCGGTCGCGATTCTCCTGACCCACGGACATTACGACCACATCGGCGCCCTCAATGAGGTCCGCGACGCCTGGCAGGTGAAGGCCTATGCCGGAGAGCATGAAAAAGAGGTTTTCGCATCTCCGTCCTACAACCTGTCTGAGTGGATCAGCGGCATTCCTTTTTCGTCTTATGCGGATGAGTACGTGAGAGACGGGCAGGTCCTGCACCTGGCCGGCTTTGACATCCGCGTCATCGAGACCCCCGGCCATACCAAGGGCGGCGTCTGCTACTACATCGAGGATCAGAAGCTCCTCTTTTCCGGCGACACCCTGTTTGAGGGCTCCTGCGGGAGAACGGATTTCCCGGGCTCCTCGATGAGCGAGATCGTCGCTTCGATCAAGGGAAAGCTTTTCACCCTGCCGGGTGATACCAATGTACTGCCGGGGCATGGCGGCACGACCACCATCGCACTGGAGAAAAAATACAACTATGTCGCAGGACTGTGACAGAGAGGAGCCAGATGATCGTCTATTTATTCCGGCATGGGGAAACGGAATGGAATGCCTTAAAAAAGCTGCAGGGCTGCACCGATACCAACCTGACGCAAAGAGGCCGCAAGGCTGCACAGGTTACGGCACAGGCATTAAAAGACATCCCCTTTGAGGTTTTCTATGCCAGTCCTTTGAAAAGAGCCGCGGAAACAGCCGAGTATCTGCGGCTGGATCGTCCGGTCCCGGTGATCCTGGATGAGAGGATCAAGGAGATGCACTTCGGAGAGTACGAGGGGCTTCTGATCCGGGATGTTCTGGAGAATCCCAAGTATGCCAGACTCGGAGCGCTCTTTAACGATCCTGCGAACTACCATCCCGACCGCGGAGCGGAGAGCCTGGCCGAGGTGATGCAAAGATCCGGAGAGTTTTTCGAGGAGATCATCCGCGGCAGCGAGGGAAAATATGAGTACATGGCCGTAGTGGCCCATGGAGCGCTGATCAACGGCCTTCTGGCTTATCTGAATCGCCGCAGCGAAAACGAATTCTGGAGAGATGACAAGAGGCCCATCCCGAATTGCGGTGCCTGCATTTTTGAAATTAAGAACGGACGGACGACCGTCCTGGAAGAGGGAATACGATACTATGATCCGGATTTGCTGTAATGAGCCTGGATTTGAATATGATATCCGAGGACTTCTGACCTCCTTTTATCCCGGAGAGGAAATCGAAAAGGCAATGCTGCCTATCGTAACGCTTTCCGAAAGACCAGCCCTTAACGGGGAGGAGGAGAAGATCGTCTGCGCGTGCTTTCAGGGAAGCCGCCTGTCGGTGGCCCTGGACGCGCAAGGGTTTTCGAAGGAAAATGAGGTGGAGGTCGACCCGGAAGACCGGAAGCAGACCAAGATCATCCTGAAGAAGGAGCTTTACGCTCTGTTTTCCGCACACACCGGACATGGTCTGCCCTGGGGAACCCTCACCGGGATCCGTCCGACCAAAATCGCGATGGGGCTTCTGGAAAATGGTGCAAGTCCCGAGGAAGTGGCGGAATACATGCGCTCCCAGTACCTGACGAGCGAGAAGAAGATCGCCGAGAGCATCGGCATCGCGGAAAGAGAGAAGCAGATCCTGTCCCGGATCGACTACCAGAACGGCTACAGCATCTACATCGGCATTCCCTTCTGTCCGACGACCTGTTTTTACTGCTCCTTTACCTCCTATCCGATCGCGCGATTCGCGGACCGTGTAGAGGAGTATCTGGAGTGCCTG
>CAMOGO010000055.1 GCA_946614075.1 uncultured Lachnospiraceae bacterium
TATCGTCGCCCTTACGCGCCCGGGCCTGCGCACGAGAGCCGCCAAAACGACTTCCCCGATTACCGCCCAGGAAGCCATTCAGGATATCATCGACATCGCCGCCTTCAAACGAAAACGACTCCCAGCCATTCCCATCCGACCGGTGCCAGGTCGTACCGCCTGTTCCTCCCGTTCCAAAGCCGGCTCCACTGCCAAAGCCGCCAAAGCCCTGACCACCGGAGCCAAAGCCGCCGAAACCCGCACCGCTGCCAAAGCCGCCAAAGCCCGCACCGCCGGATGATCCGAATCCTCCAAAGCCGGCCCCGTACTGCTCCGCAGCCTTCTCGTATTCCTCCGGGCTCACGCCCGAGGTAAAGGCCGCCATTCCGTATTTATCGTAAATCTTTCTTTTCTTGTCGTCACTCAGGACCTCATAAGCTTCCTTCGCCTCGGTGAATTTCTCCTCGGCCTGCTTATTGCCCTTGTTGGTATCCGGGTGATATTTCTTGGCAAGCTTCCGGTACGCCTTCTTGATTGCGGCCCCATCGGCATCCTTCTTTACGCCAAGAACCTCGTAAAAATCACGGCCCGCCACCTGCCTCACCTCCTATTTTGAATTATGATTCAGATGAAAGCATACGCGTCGCTTCGTTGCCTTCGGCAACTGCTGTGCATACACTCTCACTAAGCGCACACTACGCTTGCGCTTGTGCTTGCTAAGTGTTCGTAGCATCCCGCGTCGCTGCAACAATACTCGACAATCGGGCCAGTCACTCCGTTCCTGTCCCTTTTTGTCTCGTTTTGTTGCTCGCTCGGATACAAACAGCTATCCGAAGAGCAAGCTCTTCGTCTAAGCCGTTTGATATCCTCACTCTGCTTTCATAAAAAGCGGCGCGAGGGGAAATCCCCTCGCGCCGGATGTTCTTCTTATCAGCCAGGACATTAACCCTCAATGCTGATGAACTTGTCCTCTTCCTTCTGCGGAATAGCCTCTTTCTTCGGAACAAAGACTCTCAGGACACCGTCCTTGAACTCGGCCTTCAGGTCTTCCTTCGTCACATACTCGCCGACATAGTAGCTTCTCTGGCAGGCGCCCTCATAACGCTCTCTGCGCAGGTACTTATCGGTCTTCTTATCCTTCTCGCCTTCCTCCAGCATCTTTGCTGCGGAAATCGTCAGGTAACCGTTGTCTAAGGAAGCCTTGACCTCCTCTTTCTTGAAACCAGGCAGGTCGACGAGGATATCATAGCCACCCTCGACATCCTTGATATCTGTCTTCATCAGGTTCGCAGCGTGGTGGCCATACAGCTTCTTCTGCGCGTTCTTCTCATAGCGATCATCGTAAAAAGGAAATTCAAAGAAATCATCGAATAAATCATTACCAAAAACACTAGGCATCAACATAAGTCATATCTCCTTCCATAAATTAAATTTATTTGGAACGGAGGATCGAGGAGTGATCTGGAGGCTTTCTATCTCTTACCTCCTGTTTCATTTCCTTTCCTTTGTTCTAGCTGTAATATAACACGCAAATTAGCACTCGTCAAGCCCTTTTGCTAACAAAATTATAAACAATTTCTAAACTCTCCTCTTTTTTGCGTTTCCAAAAGAAAAAGGCCGCCATTTGGCAGCCTCTTAAGGATATTCTATTTGGAATGTTTTTCCTTCAGTTTTTTAAATGCAAGGTACCCCAGGCCAGTTATGACAGCGAGCACCAGGAAATAAATAATTGCCGTGCGAAATCCTGCTGTGACGAAGGCGTTTCCTGCGAGGGCGGAAACGATGATCGCGGGCAGGCGCCCTACCGAGCAGATCAGAAACCATGTTCCGGGGTGGATCCGGGTCAGGCCTGCGACGTAGGACAGCAGGTCCTTGGGCGTCCCCGGCAGGAGAAAGATCACGGTCAGCAGCCCTTTCCACTTTGGCGAATCAAGGATGAAGCTCATCGACTCGACGTCCTTCTCGGAGAAAAAGATCCGCACGATCCGCATGCCGTAGCGGCGGACCAGCAGGAAGACCAGCATGCTGCCCATCGTGCAGCCGATCAGGCTGATCACCGTACCCTGCAGCGCTCCGAAGGCATAGCCTCCGGCGACCTCAAAGGGTCCGCCGGGGATGACGGCCACGATCACCTGAAGCATGACCAGCAACGTAAAAACGGCCGGTGCCCAGACGCCAAACTGGTCGATCCACTCGCGGAAGGCCTCCGGATCCCTTACCAGCGGGATCAGAAACCGTGCAAGAAGGACCGTGAGCAAGACAATGACTGCCACGATCCCTGCGAGTATCCATATATTGCGGGATTTTTCCCGGCTGTTAAGCTCGGGATTATCGTCCCTGTTTTCCATATAGTTTTCCTCTCCCAGCGCCCGGTCCTTAAGGATCAGGCGCTGTTCCGTTTTTGTCAATCGCGATCCCCGTAATAATCCCGAATGTTCTCAGAATGCTCTCTGAACGTTCTCGGAATGCTCTCTGAATGCTCTTTGAATGGCATCCGGGATTTATCCTACGCTTTTCGTTTCCTCCAAGCTCTGCCCCGGGTCGGGATGCCGCTCCAGGAAATCGTGATAGAGGAAATCCACGACTGCCGCGAACGGGATCGCCAGAAGGATGCCGGCGACGCCAAACATACGGCCGCCTACAACGACGCAGATCAGGATCCAGATGCCCGGGATACCCAGGGTGTTTCCGAAAAGCTTCGGCTTGATCAGATAAGCGTCCGCCGTCTGAAGGCAGACGGTGAAAATCAGGAACCACAGAGCGTACCACGGGTTGACCAGCAGCAGGAAGAAACCGCCGATGATCGCGCCGACGATCGGTCCAAAGGTCGGAGCCAGGTTGGTCACGCCGACCACCACCGAGATCAGGACCTTGTACGGGATGCCTGCGACGATCATGAAGGCCGCGTTCAGAATGCCTACCAGGGCACCATCCAGCAGGTCAAAAATGATGTAGCGGATGAGGATGTGGTTGCAGCGATTCCAGAAGTTTGCCGAGGAACGATAGTGCCTCTGCGGCAGGTAAATCCGCATCAGCCGCTTGAAATTCCCAAGGATCCTTTCCTTGTCCGACATCAGATAGATCGCCATGAAATAGCTGATGGTCAGCTCGAAAATCTTCACGCCGATATTGACGGAGGTATTGATCAGCCTCGGAATGCTCGTGGAAAGCGTATTGGTAACGTAGGTTACGATGTCGCTTCCGAGATCCGTCAGGTTTTCGATATCGATATTGATATCGGATGCCGCCAGATTCGCTTCTGACAGAAGATTCAGCAGAGACTGCGTGTAGCCCTGCAGGTTTCCGGTGAAGCGCTGAAGGCTTTCGACCACCTGAGGGATCAGGGCGATCAGGAGGATCACAAACACCACCAGGACACCGATTACCGTCAGGGCGACAGCAACCATTCTCCTGAGCTTAGGCCGTTTGATCCACTTCAGCACTCTTTCCTCCAGAAAGGTGGAAATCGGGTTCATGACATAGGCTAAGATCACGCCGATCACGACCGGCGAGAACTTATCATATAAAGAGCCTAATACTTTCCCGATATTGCCAAGATTCATGAGAAGCCAGTAAAAAAGTACGGCGATACACAATGAAACGGTGTAGGCCACCCATCTCTTTTCCAGCCATTCTTTTTTAAATAGTTTCATCTGTCATCCTTTGCTATCTTATCTTGCTGCGTAGACGATATCAAGCAGCTTCTCGTAGTCTTCAATCTCCATCGGTCTCGGGTTGGAGCCGTTGGAGCCGTTACGGTAGGACATGACGGCCAGCTGGTGGAAATCCGCCGGATCCGGATCCAGGGAAGCAAAGGTAGGCAGCTTGACATCCTTGGTCAGCTGCTTGACAAACTCCACAGCCTTCTTGGCGCCCTCATCGACCGTCTCCCAGGTCAGTCCCATGGCGGTCGCGACGCGGGCATAGCGCTCGCGGCAGTAGTCCATGTTGTACTCCATCACATAGGGAAGGAAAATCGCGTTGCAGGTGCCGTGCGGCAGGTCGTACATGCTTCCGAGAGCCTCCGCGATGCAGTGAACGCTGGCGACGTCCGAATGGCTGAAGGCGATACCGCCCAGCATGCTGCCCATCAGCATATTGCTGCGGGCCTCGATATCCGCGCCATTTTCCACGGCCCGGACGAGATTGCCGGCGATCAGCTCGATCGAATACAGTGCGCAGGCATCGCCGATCGGCTCGGAGCACGTTGCGGTGAAGCCCTCAATCGCATGAGTCAGGGCATCCACGCCGGTCGCTGCCGTCACACCGGCAGGTACCGTCACGGTCAGCTCCGGATCGCAGACTGCGACCTGTGCCGCCGTATAGGGGCTCTTGACCGTCATCTTGTAATGATTCTTCGTGTCTGTGATGACCGAAGAGAAGGTCAGCTCGCTGCCGGTGCCGGACGTCGTCGGGACCGTGATCAGGAGCGGATTCGGCAGGGTTGCCGCTGTCTTTCCTTCATAAGGCTTGATAAACTCGGCGTCGTGGGCGAGCAGGACACCAATTGCCTTGGCGCAGTCGATCGGGCTTCCGCCGCCGACCGCGATCAGGCAGTCAGTGCCGGCCTTGCGGGCTACACGTGCACCTTCCTCGGCATTGACATCCTTCGGATTGGCCTCGACACCATCAAAGATCTCGTAGACGACGCCCGCCTCATCGAGCTTCGCCGTAACTTTATCCACAATACCAGCCTTGCGGATTCCGGGATCTGTAACGATCAGCGGCTTAACGCCGCCGGCTTTCTTCAGTTCCTCAGCGATCTGAGAAACCACTCCCAGACCATAAACAACCTTAGTAGGTAAAACAAAATCAAACGGAGCCATGCATTTATGATCCAAAACGTAGTACTTCCTTTCTGTAAAACCATTAGATCCGGGAGCGGACCGCTGTCTTTAATGCAATTTCCATCATCTCATGGAAGCTGTCCTGACGCTCGATCGCGTTCAGTGCCTCGCCTGTAAAAATGTGATCCGAGATGGTCAGGATCGAGAGTGCCTTTTTGTGGTTCGCCATCGCCTGCAGATAGAGGCCTGCGGTCTCCATCTCTACCGCCAGAAGGCCGAATTCACGTGCTTTTTCGTTCACCGTTTTGTCCGGATGATAGAAGAAATCGGAGGTATAGACGCTTCCGACATCGGCGCGGACACCGATCTCCTCGGCCGCGGCGACTGCGTTCTTCAGCAGCTCATAATCTGCCGTCGGAGCCGGAGTTCCGACCAGATTGTAGGACTGGACAAAAGCAGAGTTGGTCGACGCCGACATAGCGATGACGACATCGCGGACGTGGACATTGTCCGGCAGGGCCCCTGCGGAGCCTACGCGGATCACAGCCTCTACGCCAAAGAAATTAAACAGCTCATGGACATACAGTCCCATGGACGGAACGCCCATACCGGAGCCCATGACGGACACCTCTTTACCCTCGTAGGTACCGGTGTATCCAAGCATGTTCCGGACATCGTTGAAAAGGACGGGGTTCTCCAGATAGTGCTCAGCGATGTACTTCGCGCGAAGCGGATCGCCGGGCATCAGGACAACCTTGGCGACATGCGTGCCTTCCTTCAGGGAAATGCATGCGGAAGGGGATTCAGTCATCATGATTTTTACTCCTGTTCCATTATTTTTTTCAGATTGACATCAAACGGCGGATAGACAATGCCACGGTCCGTCACGATCGCGGTCAGAAGCTCGTGATCCGTCACATCAAAGGCCGGATTGTAGCACTTTACTTCCGGCAGCGCCATCGGCTCTGCGTACCATTTCGTCCGGATCTCGTCCGGGTCACGCAGCTCGATCTTGATATCCGCGCCGGTCGGGCAGTCCATATCGATCGTGGAGGTCGGTCCGAGCGTGTAGAACGGGATCCCGTAATGCTTCGCGAGGATCGCGACGCCAGAGGTTCCGATCTTGTTGGCAAAGTCGCCGTTGGCCGCGATGCGATCACAGCCTACAAAGCAGGCCTGCACCCAGCCGTTCTTCATGACGATGGACGCCATATTGTCGCAGATCAGAGTAACATCAATACCCGCTTTCTGCAACTCATATGAAGTAAGTCGTGCTCCCTGCAGGAGCGGTCTCGTCTCATCGGAGAAAACCTTGAAGTCGATCCCCATCTCCTTGCCCAGGAAAATCGGGCCGGTCGCCGTCCCGTACTTGCTGGTCGCAAGGGGTCCTGCATTGCAGTGCGTCAGGATACCGTCGCCGGGCTTTACCAGGCTCAGGCCGTACTCCGCGATCCGGCGGCACATCCGGATATCCTCCTCATGAATCTCGATGCTCTCACGGTAGAGCAGCTCTACGATCTCACTCACCGGCTTATCCGCCTGCGCGTCAACGACACCGAGCATGCGCCGCACGGCCCAGCTCAGATTGACCGCGGTCGGCCGCGACGAGATCAGGTACTCTCCGTCCTCATGCAAAGCCTTCGCAAAGGCCTCGTAAGGCATCTCCTTTTTGGCCAGCGCGAGCACATACATCGCATATCCCGCGCAAATTCCAATCGCCGGTGCCCCGCGCACGGCGAGGCACTTGATGGCGTCGTAAACCTCCTTCGCTGTCGTCAGCTCCAGATATTCGGTTCGGTTAGGCAGCTGTGTCTGGTCCAGGATAATAAGCTTTGTCTCATCCTCGGAAAGGTGGACGCTGCAGTCCCACCGGTCCTTTTTTGTCACTTCCATTGGTTCCTCCAATTTCTACATAGCAGAAAGCATACTTGCTGCTTCGCACTGCGTGCTCTCACTTAATAGTATACTCCATTCGCCTTCTGCCAGTTGTTGATGGCCTCGATATTGGCGCGTTCATAATCATTCATGAAATTGATCAGCAGATCATACCAGTCAAGACTCGGGCAGATCGCCGATACACTCTGATACCAGGCCAGAGGCGTAAACTTCTGGTAAGCCTGCGTAGCCGTATCCGATCCCGTTCCGAAGGGGAAACCATACCGTGCAAAGATCTCATTGATCGCCATCTGGGAGGCATTGTGCATCGCCGTCTGGTCGGTCGACCACATCTTATCCAGGTCTGCCTGCGTCAGCAGCTGCGAGCTGCTGTACGGGTACATGAAATCCGAAGCCGGCGCTGTATAGCCGCCCAGGATCGGGATCATGATATTTTCAGGGTTGATGGGCGGCTGCGGGACAACCGTGCCGTTTTCGACCTTCTGGATCAGATCGAGGTTCAGAAGCTCGATGCTGCTCAGGATATTCTGGTCAAAAGCTTCCGGCGCGATCGTGCCGGTGTACCAGCTCTTGCTGTCAAACCAGGCCTGCAGATCCGCACTGTTAAAACGGCGTCCGTGGCGGGCGTAAATCTCATTCC
>CAMOGO010000056.1 GCA_946614075.1 uncultured Lachnospiraceae bacterium
ACTCCAGCACCGGTACGGCAAAATCCGGCGTTCCCATAAATACAATCTTCATCTTAGTTTTTTTCCTCGTCATCCGGCTCGACGTCCACCAGATCGCCCTCTACCAGCTCGACATAAAGCTTGCCGTCGAGGTGATCGATCTCGTGACACAAAGCCCTGGCTAAAAGCTCTTCCCCATGAACCGTGATATCTTCAAAATTCTCATTCTTCGCCTTGACCGTCACCGAGTAAGGACGTGTGACATTTCCGGATTTTCCGGGGACGCTCAGGCACCCCTCCGGTCCTGTCTGCTCTCCGCTCTGCTCGACGATCTCCGGATTGATCAGTGTGTACTGATTGCCGTCGCCGATATCAATGACAACAATCCGCTTCAGAATTCCGACCTGCGGAGCTGCAAGCCCTACTCCATTGTCATCATACATCGTCTCATACATATCCGTGATGATGTCGCGGATGCGAGGAGTAACCTCCTTTACCACTTTGCATTTTTTCGTGAGTACCGGATCTCCGATTTCCCGGATTGTTCTCAGTGACATATTGGTTTTCCTTTCCAATCAAAGCTGATATTTTTTTCTATCGCCGTATTCCGGCGTTTATTCCGCCGCATTCCCGGCTTTTATTCCGCTGCGAACTGCAGGATGTATTCGCGCCGGTCAGCACCCTCCCATGGGACACTTTCGACCCGGTCACGGCAGCGGTTCAATACCCCTCGGTCCTCGGACTTCAGGTAAACTCTCTTTCGGTACATATCGCTGATCTTTAAGATCGGGGCGTCCGCCGGGCCGATGATCTCCTCGTCCGGGAAGTCCTTTCGCAACAGATCAGCATAAAAGCGTGCCGCTCCCTCCGCAACATCCTCTCTGGCAGAAACGATCTGCAGCGTCATCATACTGTAGGTTGGCGGATAATGCAAAAGCTTCCGGTAGACGATCTCCTGTCCGTAGAAAGCATCGTAATCCTGACGGGATGCCTCCAGGATGCTGTAATGCTCCGGCTGGTAGGTCTGGATCACGACCTCGCCGGCGCTTTCGGCGCGGCCTGCCCTGCCGGCTGCCTGCGTCAGCAGCTGGAAGGTATGCTCCGCTCCCCGGAAATCCGGCGTGTTTAAGGACAGATCCGCGGCCAGGGCTCCCACCAGGGTGACCTTCGGGAAATCATGTCCCTTAACGATCATCTGTGTCCCGAGCAGGATGTCGGCTTTTCCCTCGCGGAAGGCCTCCAGGATCTGCTCATGGCCCTGCTTTGCGGATGTCGTGTCCGCATCCATTCTAAGAACCCTTGCATCCGGGAACTGCGAGATCAGCATCTGCTCGACCTTCTGGGTTCCGATGCCAAAGGGTGCGATGTAAGGCGACCCGCATTCCGGACACAGCTTCGGCGCCCGGGTCTGATACCCGCAGTAGTGGCATCTTAAGGAACCGTCTGCGTGGTATTTCAAAGCCACATCGCAATGCGGGCACTGCATAGCCTCTCCGCAGGAACGGCAGGACACAAAGCTCGCATACCCGCGCCGATTCAGGAAAAGCATGATCTGCTCCTTCTTCTCCAGGCGATCCGTGATTTTCTCTCTTAAAAGGGAGGAGAAAATCGATTTATTCCCATTTTTCATTTCTTCGCGCAGATCGACCAGATAGACCTGCGGCAGGATGCTCCCTGCCTTTGCCCGGTTTTTCAGTGTGTAAAGCCGGTATTCCCCGCTCTTGGCACGCGAAAAAGCCTCCAGGGAGGGTGTCGCGGAACCCAGGATAACCTCGGCTCCTGACAGCCTTGCACGCTCGACGGCTGTCTCTCTGGCATGATATCTGGGCGCATTTTCACTCTGATAGGCGCTTTCATGCTCCTCATCGATGACGATCAGGCCCAGGTTCGGAAACGGGGCAAAAAGCGCCGACCGGGGGCCTATCATGATGGAGGCGTCTCCCCGGCGGGCTCGCTGCAGCTGATCCTGCCGCTCCCCGTCCGACAGGCGGGAATTCATCACACAGATCCGGTCGCCAAAGCGCCGGTAAAAGCGCATCACCGTCTGATAGGTGAGGGCAATCTCGGGGACCAGGACGATCGCCTGCTTTCCCTCCTCGAGTGTCCTGGCGATACGCTCGATATAAATCTCGGTTTTGCCGCTTCCGGTCACGCCGTAGATCAGGCTGACATCCCGATATCCTTCCTGATGGCGCCTTTCCATCTCATCCAGGATGGCCTGCTGCTCGGAAGTGTAGACCGGTCTTTCCCCGGAAACCTCTTGAAATGAGCGGTTTCCACGGATGATCTCCTCCTCGCGGATTGCGATCACGCCGTCTTTTTTCATGGCGGCCAGGGTGGAATCCGCGATCGAAAGCTTCTGCCGGATCATATCCAGCGGAATGGTGCGGTCCGACAGCATGGCCTCCGCAAGCCTCTGCTTGGCGGCGTACTTTTTGTGCCGGCAAAGAGCGATATATTCCTCCAGGTCTTCTCTTGACAGAAGGCAGTCGACCCATCGTCTTTGCAGGGTTTTCACTTTTTTACGGATAGGGAGGACCAGCTTTAAGGCCTGTATCATCGTAGACCCATACTGCTCTCTGATCCATCCGGCCAGACGGATCAGGTTCTGGGATGCCTCGTCCGGATCGGCCAGCACACCGCAGATCTCCTTGATCTTCGTCTCATCGTACGCCGGTTTTTTCGTGAACTCGGTCACATACCCCTTGATCCTGCGGTTTCCCTGTCCGAATGGGATTTCGACCACACTGCCGATCCCGATCTCCTCGCGCAGTTCCTCCGGAATCCGATATTCAAATACCCGGTCCAGGCTTTCATGTGAAATATCTATGATAATTCTGGCATATTCCGCCATCTGAATCCTTTCTGTTTTCCTTAAAGCCCGACCTTAAAAATCCTTTACAGTTCCTCGCTGACCTCTGACAGCTTCATGCTGTTGGAGCCCTTTAAGAGCACCAGGTCTCCCTCCGTCAGGCATTCCTTTGTATAAAGAGCCGCCTCTTTATTATTGTCAAAGAAGGCGACCTCGATGGCCGGGTTCTTCTCTTTGGCGGCAAGTCCGATCTCACGGCCGAGCGCACCGACGCACACCAGGACAGAAACGCCCTTGTCCGCCGCATACTCTCCGACCTCCCGGTGGAATTCTACTTCCCTCTCGCCGAGCTCCTTCATGTCGGCCAGGACGGCAACGCGCTTCCCGGAGCAGCTCATCTCCGAAAGGACGCTTAAGGCAGCCTTCATGGAATCCGGACTGGCATTGTAAAAGTCCTCGATCACCCGATATCCGTTGCTCTTGCGGATTTTCTGCCGTCCGGCAAAGCCGATGAAGGTAGTAAGCTTCTCGGCAGCTGCCTCCAGCGGAACGTCCCAGACATAGGCCGCTGCCAGCGCCGCGAGGGCATTCATGACCATATGACGGCCTGCCATCTGCAGTCTTACCGTGACCGGATGTCCGCAGACATCCGCGTCGAACACAGAATAGCTGTCCTCCTCGCGCAGGTTAAACGCGCGGACGTCATTGTTCTCGCCAAAGCCGTAGAACAGGATCCGGTACCCGCAGGATGCATCGACCTTGCTTAACAGATCGTTGTCCCCGTTTAAGATCAGCGGGCTGCCGGGCTTCATGGCCTGAGCCAGCTTGAATTTCTCGGTAAAAATATTTTCCCTGGTCTTCAGGTTCTCAATATGGCTGACGCCGATATTGGTATAAATCGTCATGTCCGGCGCTGCGACCGGCGCGATTTTCTCCATCTCATGGAACTCGCTGATACCGACCTCCAGCACCACCGCCTCCGCATCCTCCGGGATACGGCTCACCATGATAGGCACTCCCAGCTGGCTGTTGAAATTCTTCTGCGTACAGAAGGTTTTGTATCTGCCGGAAAGGGCCAGGGCCGTCATCTCGCGGGTCGTGGTTTTCCCTACGCTTCCTGCGACACACGCAACGGGGGCCGTAACCTTGGCTCTGAGATACCGTCCGAAGGCCTGCAGGGCTTCGGTCGTGTCCTCGACACGGATCCAGGTGATATCCGCGCTGTCCAGGTCACAGTCCTCTGAGTAGATCACGGTTTTCGCGCCTGCCGCGGCGGCTCCTGCGATATAGCGATGTCCATCCGTCTTGGCTCCGGGAATCGGCACAAAAAGTCCGTCCGGCTCAAGGCCGCTCCGGGAATCCAGGCTGATGCAGCCGATCGGCTGCTCCGGATCTCCCTTGGTGATCATTCCTCCTGCAGCCCTCGCCAGGTCGGCCGCTGTCACATTTATCAGCATAATCCCTCTTTCCTCAGGGCCTCCTTGGCCACCGCGCTGTCTAGGAACGGATAGCGGACACCCTTGATTTCCTGATAGTCTTCATGTCCCTTGCCGATGATGACGATCATGTCGCCGGGCTCGGCATGCCCGATCGCGTAAAAGATTGCTTCGCGTCTGTCCGGGATTTCCAGGAACTTCCCATCGGTTTTGTCCATGCCGATGCGGATATCCGCGATGATATCCTTCACGTCTTCAAATCTTGAATTATCCTCGGTAATGATGGAAAGGTCCGCCAGGCGTCCTCCGATCTCACCCATGCCGTAGCGGCGCAGCTTAGACCGGTTTCCGCCGCAGCCGAACAGGCACACGAGGCGCTTCGGCTGGTAATCCCGTAATGTCAGGAGGAGACTTTCCATACTGACTTCATTGTGTGCGTAATCGACGATCACGGAGAATTTGTCCGATGCATAGACGATCTCCATCCGGCCGGTCACGTGAATATTCCGAAGGCCTTCCTTGATGGCCTCCTCGCTCACGCCGATCTCACTCGTAACCGCGATGGCGGCAAGTGCGTTGTAGACATTGAACAGGCCCGGGATTCCCACGTCAACCTGGAAATGTCTCTTTCCGCTCACGCAAAAACGCACGCCCATGAAATTCCCCTGGGCATGGTACTGGATCTCTTCCGCCTTGTAATCGGCGTCCTTGTCGACCGCGAAGGTCGACAGGGTGCAGGTATGTCCTGCCTCGATGCGGTCCCAATTGGCATCGTCCGCATTTCCCAGGCCGATGCGGCACATGGACAGGATGCGGGATTTGTAATACAGATACTCCTCAAAGTCCTTGTGCTCGTTCGGGCCGATGTGGTCTGGCGCGATATTGGTGAAAACACCGTAATCGTAAAAGAAGCCGCTCAGGCGGTGAAGCATGATGCCCTGCGAGGATGCCTCCATAACGACATATTCACACCCGGCATCTGCCATCATCCGGAAATACTCCTGAACCTGATAGGACTCGGGAGTCGTATTCTTCGTCTGGATCTGACAGTCACCGTAGACGACGCCGTTCGTGCCGATCAGGCCCGTCTTATGGCCGGCTTTCTCCAGAATAGCGCGAATCATGTGCGTCGTGGTTGTCTTTCCCTTTGTTCCGGTCACGCCGATCGTCGTAAGACGCTCGGCCGGATAGCCGAACCAGGCAGCCGAAAGGATGGCAAGCGCCTCTCTGGTATCCTCCACCTTCAGTACGGTAACTCCCTCCGGAGCACAGACATCGCGCTCGACGACAAACGCTGCCGCCCCGCGCTCTGCCACCTCTGCCACCGCTTCGTGAGCATCGTAATTGGCGCCGGCGATGCAGACGAAGAGGTCCTTTTCCCCCGCCAGACGCGTATCATAGGTCAGATGGCTGATCTCAAGATCCAGGCTTCCCTGAACCACCGTAAATGTGAGCCTTTCTGTCAGTTCTCGAAGGTTCATGATTTATCTCCCTTACGAACAATGGTTTTCATGGAGGCATTTTGGGCTTTGCCTTTACATGCCTCCTGTGCGCTTGATGTACTCGTTAAATTCCTCCAGGCTCATCAGAACCTTTCTGGGCTTGGTGCCTTCCTCCTCACCGACTACGCCGGCATCCGCCAGCTGGTCCATGATACGTCCGGCCCGGTTAAAGCCGATCTTGAAGGCTCTTTGCAGCATGCCGATGGACGCCTTGTCCTTCTCGATGATAAAGCGGCCTGCCTGCTCAAAATAGCTGTCCTGCTCCTCACCGGACCCTCCGGCAACCGCAGAAGAGCCAAACTGCAGGATCTCGTCCTCTGAGGTCGCATCCTGCGCGGCTCCGCTTCCACCCTTGGAAACAAACTCCACGATCGAGGCAACCTCCTCATCCGAGACGAACGCGCCTTGCACACGTACCGGCTTCTGATAGCCGGACGGGTAAAAGAGCATATCGCCCTTTCCTAAAAGCTTTTCCGCACCGACCATATCGATGATCGTCCGGGAATCGACGCCGGAAGAAACGGAGAAAGCGATTCTCGAAGGAATATTGGCCTTGATGACACCCGTGATGACATTGACGGAAGGTCTCTGTGTCGCAAGCACCAGGTGGATGCCTGCCGCACGGGCCATCTGGGCCAGACGGCAGATCGCGTCCTCGACCTCGCCGGGGGCGACCATCATCAGGTCGGCCATCTCATCTACGATGATGACCAGCTGAGGGATCGGCTTCTCGGTCGTCTCTCCGTTTGCCTGCGCTGCCTTGATCTTTTCATTGTAGCCCTTCAGATCACGCACATTCCACTGGGCAAACTTCGCGTATCTCGTTGTCATCTCGGCGACGGCCCAGTTGAGAGCCGCCGTGGCCTTCTTCGGGTCGGTGACTACCGGTATCTTCAGGTGAGGAATCCCGTTGTAGACACTCAGCTCGACGACCTTCGGGTCGATCATGATCAGCTGTACATCCTCCGGCCTTGCCTTGTAGATGAGGCTGATGATCAGAGTATTGATGCAGACTGACTTTCCGGATCCGGTCGTACCGGCGATCAGAAGATGAGGCATCTTCGCCAGGTCGGTCACAACACACTGTCCTCCGATATCCCTGCCCAGGGCAAAGGCCAGTCTGGATTTATGCTTGGTAAAATCGTCGCAGGAAATGATATCCCGCAGATAAACGGTCTGGTTGACGCGGTTCGGTACCTCGATGCCGACCGCCGCCTTTCCGGGGATCGGAGCCTCGATACGGATATCCGCGGCTGCAAGGTTCAGCTTGATGTCGTCTGCCAGAGAGACGATCTTGGAAACCTTCACGCCAAGATCCGGCTGCAGCTCATACCGGGTAACGGACGGTCCACAGCTGATGTTGGTCATCGTGACGCCGACACCGAAGGTTTTCAACGTCTGCTCCAGCTTCTCCGCGGTCTCCTGCAGCTCCTCGTCGCTCATGCCGCCGCTCCCGCTTCCGGGAGGCGCCTGCGCGAGTAAGGATAACGGCGGGAACTCGTAGGGAACGACCGGC
>CAMOGO010000057.1 GCA_946614075.1 uncultured Lachnospiraceae bacterium
GAAGACAAGCTGATCGCCCTCAGGGGTGCGGGAGGAGACAAAGATCTGCGGCTGAGGAGTGCCGAAAATCTCGGCGTTCTCCATCGCAGCAAATTTCCGGTTCTCCATCATTTTCTCAAAGTTCATGCCGACCTGGACCGTACCCTCGGCGCTCTTGGCTTTCTTAGCCGCATCCGCTTCTTGAGCATTCTGTGCGCTCTTAGCACTGTCCGCGCCTTGAACGCCCTGAGCGTCTTGAGCGGCCTGTGCTGCTTTGGCGGCGGCTGCTGCCTGCTGTGCCATGAGCTGGAATCTCTTGGCAATGGTGGCGAGCTGCAGGCCCATGTTGGCCTCGTTGATGGTGCAGATGTAGCGGATCTCGCTTCCAAGCTTCTCTGTCACATAGGCTGCGTAGCGGCGGAAAAACTCGATCGTGCTTTCTGCCTCCCAGCCGCCTTTTTTTATCAGCCAGACGGGGCTGGTGAAATGCATGAGGGTGACCAAAGGCTCTACCCCGTTTTCACGGCAGCAGGCGATCACCTTGCGGTAATGCTCGATCTCGTTTTCGTCAAACTGCCCCTCCTCCGGCTCGATGCGGGCCCACTCGATGGAGAAACGGTAGACGTTCAAGCCTGCCTTGGCGAGGAGCTTGATGTCCTCCTCATAGCGATGGTAATGGTCGCAGGCGAGGCCGCTCGGCTCGACGAAGCTCGTGTGTGGCATCAGCTCCTGTGCCCAGTAATCGCTGTGGGTGTTGTTGCCTTCTACCTGATGGGCAGCCGTCGCCGCGCCGATCAGAAAACCTTTCGGGAAATTCATGATGTCTCCTCCTTCATGTATCCTATTAAGAAAGCCATTACAGGTGGTCCTTATAATGGCTTTCTCAGGTATTCCTTATCAATGCTTTTCGCAAATGTTCTTTAAGAAAGCGCCTTGCAAATGCCCTCGGTGATGCCGTTTTCATTGAAAGCATCGACGCGCACCACATAGTTTCTGTCCTTGATCAGGGCTCCTACCCGGTGCTCGCCCGGCTCAAAGACCATGTAGCTGTGGTAGAGCTTTTCCGAGGTGGATCCAAACAGGATATTGTAGCCCAGGGCGTCCTTCTGTGCCGAAATGTCGACCATCATATCCAGATCGCCGCTTCTCTTCGCCTCAAACTGAGGAACTGCCGGGGCTTCTCCCTTTCCTAAGCCAAAGACGCGCAGGCCGGAGATGCAAGGGTTCTGGGCGAAGGGTACGGCCATGCCGCTGAGGCGCAGGTAGCGTGCGGCAAAGCCCTCCTCGCGGACGATGAGGTCGTGAGGCAGGTCGGTCGCAGCGTCCTGCTTGTCCTCGATGACAAACCAGGTTTCTTTGTCGCAGGATCCCTCCAGCTTCCACTGGGTCACGCGGTCCTCCTCGTCGATGTAGCGGGCCTGGGAGCCTGGCCGGATCTCACCCGGGCAGGGGATATCGATCTTGTCGTCGGCGAAGTTTACCTGCACGGCATGGACGTCGAAAACCTCGCCCAGATCGACGCAGAGCCACTCCTCGCGGCTTGCGGAGGCGGCGCGCCACCAGGTCTGCACGTTCTCCTCGATGGCCTTCTCCGGCTCATGTCCGGACAGGCAAGAGGATGCGGTGGCTGCCTTATGGACGCTCAGAAGCATCCAGGCGGGATTGCGCCAGGGATCCTGGCAGAAACCGGAGACGGAAAGCGGCCAGTCGCCGTAGCGCTGGTTGCAGAAAAGCTCGCCGTCGGCGTCAAAGTCGGCGGGCCACAGGCCTACGCGCCGCTCAAAGTCGTGGTTGACGGAGATGCGCATGGTCGCGGTATGCCACCAGTTGCCCTGCTCGTCCTGCATCGTGGAGCCGTGTCCCGCTCCGGGGATAAAGCCGCCCGGCTTGTAGGAGTAGGGATTGTTGTCGGCGAGGCGGAAGGGCCCCAGGGGGCTTTCGCCTACGTAGACGCCGTCGGAGTAGGTATTGTACTGGGTTCCCGGCGCTGCATACTGGAAATGGTATTTCCCGCAGTGCTTGTCCATCCAGGCGCCCTCGATATAGGGCCTGTTGGAGAACATGCCGCGGATCAGCTGCTTGACTCCCGCAGGGAGCTTATCCTCCGGCACAGGGTTCCTCGCGATAAATGCTTTGTATTTGGCCTCGATCTCTGCCTCCGAAGCAGGAAGCGTGGTATTTCCTTCTCCGATGCGCTCGTAGCCGATCGAGTAAGGATCGCCAAAGACGAGCTCCTTTTTCTCCCCGATGGGCTGCATGGTCTCTTTGTCCAGCTCGACGCCGTAGATCGGGGTCGCGTTCGAGCAGCCCCAGTAAAAATACACGCGTCCGTCGTGGTCCTCAAACAGGTTCGGATCCCAGAAGGGGAAGCTTCCCTCGATCCTCTCGTAGGGCCCATTCAGGATGTCCTTCGTGCGCCAGCGGTCGCAGTTGTGGTCTCTGCTGGAGGCGCAGAAATAGACCCAGCCGTCGACGACACGGACGTCCGGTGCATAATCGTAGAAAGGAAGACCCTCCGGCAGGCGGTGGTTTTCCCAGTTGGCCATGTCGTCCGAAACCCAGACGCCGAGCGTCATGGAGGCGAAAATATAGTAGCGTCCCTCGTAGTAGATGAGCGACGGATCGGCTGCCTCGCGGCAGATCTGCAGGACGCCGCCTTTGCGCGGGTCTGCGTTGAACTGGTAGCGATAGTTGATATTGAGCGGATTACAGATGTAATTCATAGTGAGCCTCTCCTGGTTCAAGTTCGTGTTCCTCGCCATTTGGCAGGATGATATGTGCTTTTACAGGGACCTTCAGGTCAAATGTCAGTGTCTCTTTCTCATAAGCCCAGGCGCTGCGGATGAGGCCGACGGGTGAATGCCACTCGGCCTTTGCGTGGCCAAGCGCTCTTCCCGGAACGGGCCTTATCGTCAGCTTGCCGGCCTCCAGCCGGATTCCGCAGACTCCGCCGAAAAGCCAGCCGGTGATCGCGCCGTAGGAGTAGTGGTTCAGCGAATCGTGCACAGTTCCATCGGCCCGGATGCCATCCCAGGTCTCCCAGATCGAGGTCGCGCCTTTTTTCACGGCGTAAAGCCAGGACGGGCATTCCTCCTGCAAAAGCAGGCGGTAGGCCGTGTCCGCATGTCCGTTGTCCGCGAGCACGCGGCAAAGATCCGGTGTCGAAAGGAAGCCGGTGTTCAGGTGATAACCGCACTTTTGCACCAGGTCTGCCAGATCGTCCGCTGCCTGCCGGATCTCCTCACCGTCCAATAGCCCGAAGGCGATCGGACGGACGTATTCGCACTGCCGGTCGGAGGTGATTTTGCCCTTCTTCGTGCAGGTGCGGCGGTAGGCCTTTTTGGCATTTTCCGCGATGTCGGTAAAGCGCGCGGCGTCCTCGTTTTTCCCCAGGATCTGCGCAATCTGCGCCAGGAGGGAAGCCGAGCGGTAATAGTAGGCCGTGGCCACCTCCGGTGCGCCGAACATCATGGTCTTTTTCATGGCGTCGGTATTGTCCACATCTGGCTGGCACCACTCTCCAAAATGGAAGCCCTCATCCACGAGATACTTGTGGTAAGGATTGAGGAGATTGTGCGGGCGGGTCTTCTGCGCACGCTTTTCGCAGTACGCAAGCCACCGGCACATCATGTCGTAGTTTTCCTCCAGGATGGTCACATCGCCGTAGGCCTCGTACAAAGCCCAGGGCACCAGGATGCAGGCGTCGCCCCATCCGGCAGAGCCCTGCAGCATATTGGAGATCATGCCGCCTTTATTGTTCACCGGTGCGATATTCTGCACCAGACCGTCAGGGCCTTGCGCGAGCCGGCATTCCTCCAGCCATTTGCGGAAGATGGGCAGGCAGTCCGCGAGGTAGACGGCGGTCGGGGCAAAGGCGCCCGCATCGCCGGTCCAGCCGGCCCGCTCTCTGGTCGGGCAGTCGGTCGGGATGTCGCAGAAATTGGAGCGCATGCTCCAGAGACTGTTGAGGAAGAGACGGTTTACCTCAGCGCTGCCGCACTCGAAAAAGCCGGCCTGAGGCATCCGGGAATAGACAGCAATTGCGGTAAACTCTGCGTCCTTCAGATCCACATCAGTCTCTATCATAGCGTACCGGAAGCCGAAAATGGTAAAAAACGGATGAAAAATATTTTTCCCATCCTTGCAGATATATTCGATCTTCTGCGGAATGCCGCCGTTCTCGTTCCGATCGCCCGGGTCAAAGTTTTTCTGGGTAAAATTCCCGTTCTCATCGAGGGTCTCGCCGTGGCGGAGGGTGATGTGCTGTCCTGCCTTCGCCGTCACGCAGAATTCGGTGTAGCCGGCGAGGTTCTGTCCGAAGTCGATCACGGTCTCGCCGTTGGGCGTGGTGATGAGCTTTCCGCGGAAACGCTCCTGCTCCAGAATCGGGACACCCCTGTCGGGGGTCAAGGGGGTCATTTCGGGGGTCAGACCCCCGACGCGACCCCCGTCGCCCACCGTTACGCTGTGCCATTCTGTTACCAGCTCCCGGCGGGCGTCGTAGTACTCGCCCTGCTGGAGGTCGTTCTCGCGGATCGGGCCCTCCTGGCTGGCCTCCCAGCTCTCATCGCTGCAGCAGATCACCTGTCCGTCCACCTCCAGCTGGCAAAGCAAAGCCAAGTCCGTGCCATAGTAATTCCGCAGTCCGTCGATCCCGACGCTGCCGCGGTACCACCCGTCGCCGAGCGTGACAGTCAGCTCGTTTTCGCCCTCCTGCAAAAGGTCCGAGACATCGTAGCACTGGACGTTTAAGCGTTTGCGGTAATCCCCCGTGCCCGGCGCCAGGACAAAGTCTCCCACGCGCTTTCCATTGAGCATGGCCACGTAAAGTCCATGGCAGGTGATATACAGACAGGACTGACCGGCGCTCCCGGATCCGCTAGCGCCTTCGGTCTGACCGGCGCTCCCGGTTTCGATGGCGTCCTTGTCCTCTCCGGCCCCTTGGACCGTTCCGGTATTCTGAGCCTTCTCCACCATGAACCGCCGGCGCAGGATGGAGGCGGGCTGTTTTTTCTGCGGATCCGGCGTCAGCTCGGGATTGATCCATTTGGCCTGCCATGCGGCGGGCAATTTACATTCAAGCATGCTCATCCTAAAACCTCTCATTCAGCCACCCGGCGCTGAGTTCCAGACTCTTTACCGGGTCTTTGTCAATCCAGTTTTTGTGGCTTTCCAGTACCACGGCCTCAATACCGTTTGCCACGGCGATCTCCTTCAGGCCGTCTAAGTCCATGTTCCCGTACCCCAGCTCACGGCTGTCCGCCTTCAGGATCGGCGTCATGGCAGGGCCTTTCTGGCTGCTGCCGCGGTCCGTCACATGCCAGAGCTTCATGCGGCTGCCGAGCTTCTTCATCCAAAGCTTGGCATCGGCTCCGCCGTCCGTGAACCAGTAGCTGTCAAATTCAAAGCCGACGAGCGCCGGATCCGTCTCGTCAAGAAGGATATCGTAGGCACGAACGCCCGGCTTCACCGGCAAAAGCTCGACGTTATGATTGTGATAAGAAAGCGCGATCCCGGCTTTTTTCAGCTCCTCGCCTGCCCTATTCAGGCGCGTGGCGAGCTCGCGGACCGTCTTCTCCTCGCCGTAGTCAAAGCGGTACATACCGGTGATGACCACGTTCTTTGTGCCGTAGCTCTTGGCTTCTTCAGCCACGGCCTGCATCTCCCTCTCCAGGGACCCCAGGTCCGTATGAAGGCTTATGACCTCAAGGCCTGCCTCGGAAAGAAGGCCGTGCCAGTCGAGCGATCCGCCCTTTCCGGTGGGCATCCCGGCCATGCGGGTCATCAGGCGCACCATGAGAGAGCTCGGGTGGATCATAAATCGATTCAGCTCAAGGCCGTCGTAACCGGCGGCCTTGATGCGTCTTAAGGTTTTGCGGGCCTGTGACTCGCTTGCGGTCACAGTGCCCAGCATGATCTGTTGTACAGCTTTTTTCATTTTCGAATCCCCTGAAGGACGCGGTTAAGCTGCTTGATGCTCTGCTCATCCGCTCCGCTTTGCTTTAACAGACTGATCATCGTCATGCGCCCCATCATCCGCTGAAGCGCCGGATTGTCCTTGACCGCGTCAGCCACATCGCCGCGCTCGGAGGCGCCCTTTGCCATCATGGCGTCCACGATGGCGCCTGCCTGCGGATGAGACCGGATCTCGCCCAGCGTATCATTGATGGAAAAGCACTCCGGATCGATGTCGCCGGCGTCAAACCAGTTCGTCACAGAGGCGGCAGCCTTGTTGAAAATATAGCTTTCATCCGGCTCCTGGACGCGGTGGACACACATGGTATCGCTCACCTCTCCTGCCTCGGCGCGCACCATATGCTCGCCCATGAGCGGGATGGTAAAGTGGAAAACCGTCTTTCCGCTCTGCGTGCCGACCAGAGTATGGTCCACATAGAGCCTGACCTCGGGCTGGTTGGAGTACACCTTGATCTCGGTTTTCTCCTCGGCCCGGTTGATATACCGCTTGCCGCACAGGTGCACCATGGGCTCCTTTTTGTTCCAGGCAGCTTTGTAAAGATAGAAAGCATCCTTGCGCTGCTGACGGTCGAAGGTGACGAGGCCTTTCTGGTTCTCGCCGTGCTTGCCGCCCTCGTCCCTGCCATCGGCCGCGAAGTCAAAGAGGTTCCACACATGGGTGGCCCAGAGATACGGCCTCTCCTCGATCATCCGGAGCATGTGCTCATGGTACAGAGCCTGGTACTCCTCCGTGTAGTCGCCCTTTTCCGGATGGGTGCTGTGGAAGGCCGGGTTGGCATCGGCACCGTACTCGGAGAAGCCGATCACGCGGTCCGGATATTTCGCATGATACTCGTCGAAAAATTCATCGGTCTGCTCCAGCTCGCCCAGGTACCAGCCGAAGTACAGGTTGTAGCTGTTGATATCGGGGATCTCGAGGATCTCATTGTCGATCTCAAGCATGAACACATTCGCCATAGTCGTGAGCCTGGTCGGGTCCATCCGATGGCAAAGGTCGTTTAAGAGTCTGTGATTCTCCAGCAGATCCTCGTTCACGGCGCTCGCCGCGGTGATCTCGTTGGAAAGGCCCCAGACAGCGATGCTGGGATGATTATAGCACTGCGTGATCAGCTCGCGCATCTGGTCGAGCGTATTCTGGCGGCCGTTTGTCATGTGCATGGTGATGTAGGGGATCTCCGCCCAGACCACGATGCCGTTCTCGT
>CAMOGO010000058.1 GCA_946614075.1 uncultured Lachnospiraceae bacterium
TCTTGTCTGATCTTTTTCTCCTCAGCCTTTGTCATGTTACTCACTCTACAAACGAAATATCGCTGAAAGGCCAGATTCTCACCCAGGCCTTTCCGATGATCAGGCTCCGGTCTACGTTCGCGACGGACGGCTTCCGGCTGTCTGTGCTGTTGTTCCGATTGTCCCCGAGGACAAAGTACTCATCCTCGCCGAGGGTGATCGGCTCAGCGGCAAGGCCCGGTCTTAAGATCGGCTCGTAGCCGTAATCCTCCTCCAGGATCTCGCCATTGATATAGATGTCGGATCCGATAATCTGCACCGTCTCTCCCGGAAGTCCGATGATACGCTTAATGTAAAAGGTTCTCCCGGTCTCGTCTCCCTGAAAACGGAATACCACCACATCAAAGCGCTCCGGGTCGTTCAGACGATAGGAAATCTTATCCACGATCAGCTGGTCATGGTCATTCAGCGTGTCGTACATGGAGGTGCCGGAAACCTCGGTTCTCTGCGCGACAAAGGTCACAAACAGAAAAGCAGCCAGGAAAACCATTCCGAAATACAGGACGTTCTCCAGAAGGCTCCGGAAAAATCCAGGCTTCTTCTCCTCCTCTATAACATCCGCCCGGTTGCGGCTGTCCTCGGTGATCCACTCCTCCTCATCGTAATTCTGGTCCATCTCACTCTACTCCCATACTCTCATTAACGCTTATACCGATTGAACCGGCGCTCTTAGCTCCTTGCCTGTGCAGCGCCGTCATCCGGAAGCTCCAGCGTCATACGTCCCAGGCGTCCGCTCCGGAAGTCGTCTAAAAGCAGCAAAGCCGCCTTTTCCGGATCCGGCTCATTCCCCTTTTTCACGCAGCCGCGCTTCACGGCAATCTGGTCCAAGGTCTCGTATACTGTATCACCGAAAGGTATCTGATACCTTTGCAAAAAGGCATCGGGGTACGATTCTTGCAAAAATCCGATCAGCTCCGCCGCCAGCTCTGTCTGGTTGATGATGTCATCCTTGACAGACCCGATCCAGGCGAGCCTGGTACCTACCATCTCATCCTCAAACTTCGGCCACAGGACTCCCGGCGTATCCAGAAGCTCCAGCTGCTTATCCAGGCGGATCCACTGATTCCCGCGCGTCACGCCAGGCTTATTTCCCGTCTTGGCGGAAGCCTTTCCCGCCATCGTATTGATGAAGGTGGACTTTCCGGAATTCGGGATTCCGACCACCATGGCGCGTACAGGACGGTTTAAGATGCCTCGCTTCCGGTCGCGCTCCACCTTCTCGGCGGTCGCCTTGGCAACGGCATCACGGATGATCTTCTTTCCCTCGGCGCTTCTGGCATTCATGCCTGCCGCGACGATGCCCTGCTCCGAGAAATACCGGATCCACTGCTTCGTCCGCTCAGGGTCTGCTAAGTCTGTCTTATTCAGTATTACTATACGGGCTTTCTGACGGCCGAGCTCATTCAGGTCCGGGTTCCGTCCTGACAGAGGGACTCTGGCATCGGTAATCTCGATGATGAGATCAACGAGCTTGATGTCCTCCTGCATGGCTCTCATGGCCTTCGTCATATGTCCCGGGTACCATTGAATCTTCATGTATCTCCCGTTCCGATTAATCCAGCAGCCCCAGATGTGTGACAGGAGCCACTACTACCCAGACCTTTCCCAGGATCTGGCTTCTTTTCACATTTCCGATGGAGGAGAAACGGCTGTCTTCACTGTTTTCGCGATTATCCCCGAGGACAAAATACTCATTTTCGCCAAGGGTAATCTCCTGATCGGCGATCCCGCCAAGCGCTGCCACATCAAAGCCATCCGCCAGGTAAGCCCGCGCGCCATTGATATAAACATGGCTGTCGCGGATCTGGATCGTCTCGCCCGGAAGACCGATGATCCTTTTGATCGTCATGCGGTCCTCGTCCTCGTTTGTCGTGAGGCGGAAGCAGATTACATCCAGCCTCTCCGGCTCCGTGAAGGTATACAGGGCTGTATTGACGCAGACCTGGTCACCGTTCGTCAGGGTCGGCTCCATCGAAAGCCCGCTTACCGGGATCCGGTAGAAAAAGACGTACCCTACAAAAACAGCCAGACTCAGCACCACAAAGATATCCACGATCCATCTGGCCGCCTCACGGATTTTATGATTTTCCTTTGCCGTAGAGTAAAAACGCAGATCGGACATTGCCTACCTTCTCCTGAAAAAAGAAGGGGCAATTACGACACTCGTATTGCCCCTTGTCAACGAATTATTTTACCAGTTCCTTAACCTTGGCTTTCTTACCAACGCGAGAGCGGATGTAGTTCAGCTTAGCTCTTCTGACTTTACCCATTCTCACAACCTCGATCTTGTCGATAGACGGGGAATTGACCGGCCAGGTTCTCTCAACGCCGACACCGTTGGAATTCTTACGAACGGTGAAGGTCTCACGAAGTCCGCCATTCTGCTTCTTCAGAACTACGCCCTCGAATACCTGGATTCTCTCACGGTTACCCTCTTTGATCTTTGCGTGTACGCGAACGGTATCGCCTACACGGAAAGGAGCAACTTCCTTGATCTGCTCAGCCTCAATCATTTTGATAATGTCGTTCATATATAACCTCCTGATATTTTGATGTTCTTAATACTTAACGCCCTTTTGGCACGTAACAGAGGACCATCTATTCTACACGGTTCACCATTGTATCATGCGGGAAAATGATTTGCAAGGGGTTTTTTCGGATTTCCCGTGCCTATTTTCCCTCCATCAGACCACTTACGTCTTCGCCATAGGTCTTTTCGTATTTGTCCAGCATTTTCCGGTCTGCCTTGGTGAGTTCCACCTTCTCGTACATATCCGGGCGCATCTTTTGGGTCCGTTTTAAGGACTGCACGCGCCGCCAGTCTTCGATATTTTTATGATGACCGGAAAGCAGGACCTCCGGGACGAACCTGCCCTCAAACTCCTCCGGGCGGGTATACTGCGGATACTCCAGCAGATTTCCCTGATGGGACTCGGACTGTGTCGACTCCTCATTATTCAGGACGCCGGGCACAAGCCGCGAAATCGTATCGATCATAACCATCGCGGGAAGCTCTCCGCCGGTCAGCACATAATCCCCGATGGATACCGGATCCGTGACGATCATCTCGAGGACACGTTCATCGATTCCCTCGTAGTGACCGCACAGGAAAATGAGCTCCTCTTCCTTCGCGAACTCCTCCGCCATCCTCTGGTCAAAGACCTTCCCGGCAGGCGTCAGAAAAACCACTCTCGGAGTTTTCTCTCCCTCAGGGACGATCGACCGGTAGGCCCGGTAGACAGGTCCCGGCTGCATCACCATGCCGGCCCCGCCGCCGTAGGGATAGTCATCCACCCGATTATGCTTGTTCTCGGCGAAATCCCGGATGTCCACGGCGTTGACCGTAAGGATGCCTTTTTCGATCGCTCTTCCGGTGATGCTCGTCTGCAGTCCGTTTAAAATCATTTCCGGAAACAAAGTCAGCACATGAAATTTCATTCCAACAGCCCATCCATAATGTGCACCGTCATCGTGTGCGCTTCCAGATCCACCGCCAGGATGCACTGCTTGATCGCCGGGAAAAGGACCGTCTTTTTGGCCCCGTACGGCAGGATCTCATAGACATCGTTTGCGCCTGTCTGCAGGACGTCCTGCACCACGCCGAACTTTTCACCCGCGTCCGTCACGACCTCCAGCCCGATGATATCGGAGATGAAATACTCATCCTCCTTCAGAGGGATCGCCTGGTCTCTCGTGACGTAAAGCTCTGTCCCACGGTATACCGCCGCCTGGTCACAGTCGTCAATCCCCTTGATTTTAAGAAGTACAAACTGCCTAAAATAACGGACCTGCTCGATCGGCCAGACTACCTGGCCTTTCTTCGTCTGTGCGATGACCTCCTTCAGGTCTGAAAAACGGGAAGGATCCTCTGTCGTCGGGAAAATCTTCATCTCTCCGTGAACGCCATGTGTCGTCGACACAACGCCCACTCGCAGTAAATCGTCCATTTTTTTCTCCAAGCTTTCGTATTTATTATGAAAGCAAACGCCTTGGCCTAACCATTTGGCATCCTCACTTTGCTTTCATAAAGATAGGCCGTCTGACATAACGCCAGCACGGCCTTAAAAGTTGCTCCTATCGGATTTCCAGGGTTACCTTCCTGTCGTCCTTCGAGGATGCTGCCTTCACCACAGACCGGATCGCTTTCGCGATACGTCCCTGCTTTCCGATTACCTTCCCCATATCGGCGGATGCAACATGAAGCTCGAGGATAATCTCCCGTTCTGTCTCTGTTTCTTCCACAATGACCTCTTCAGGATTGTCAACCAGGGATTTGGCGATAACTTCGACTAATTCCTTCATGACGATACCTCCGGCGAATTATTTCTCGATGCCGGCAATCTTCAAGAGCTTGGCAACTGTCTCGGTAGGCTGAGCGCCATTGTTCAGCCACTTCTTGGCCAGTTCTTCATCAATCTTGATCACACTGGGATCCTTGGTCGGATCATAATAACCGATTTCCTCGATAAATCTGCCATCTCTCGGGGATCTTGCGTCAGCGACGATTACTCTATAGGAAGGAGCTTTCTTCTGACCCATTCTCTTTAATCTCATTTTCACTGCCATGATTTTTTACCTCCTGTAAAATATTTATGTTCCTCAGAAGGGAAGCCGGAAACCGCCGCGGCGGCCCTTATTTCCCATCATGGAAGACATCTGCTTCATCATTTTGCGGCTTTGCTCAAACTGCTTCATCAGACGATTGACGTCTGCTACCGTTACACCCGCACCTGCGGCGATCCGGCGCTTGCGGGACGGGTTGATCAGGTCGGGATTTGCCCGCTCCTTTTTCGTCATGGACTGGATGATGGCCTTGGTCTGATTCATACCCTTCTCGGCTGCTGCCTCATCCACGCTGACGTTTTTCAGCTTGGAGCCCATGCCGGGGAGCATGCTCAGCATGTCATTGATCCCGCCCATTTTCTGTACCTGGCCGATCTGGTCGAGGAAATCGTCGAAGTTGAAATCGGCTTTGCGCATCTTGCGCTCCATTTCCTTCGCCTTGGTCTCATCGATCTGCATCTCGGCTTTTTCGATCAGGGAAAGAACATCTCCCATTCCCAGGATACGGGAAGCCATACGATCCGGGTAAAAAGGCTCCAGATCCGAAAGCTTCTCGCCCATGCCGATGTACAGGATCGGCACGCCGGTGACAGCTCTTACCGAGAGCGCGGCACCGCCTCTCGTATCGCCGTCCATCTTGGTCAGAACCACGCCATCGATGCCGATCTTCTCCTGGAAGGTCCCGGCGGCATTGACCGCGTCCTGGCCGGTCATGGCATCGAGAACCAGAATGGTGAAATCCACCTTCACCGCCTTCTTGATCTCTGCCAGCTCTGTCATCATGTCCTCATCGATATGCAGACGTCCTGCCGTATCGAGGATGATGAGATTATGCCCGTTTTTCTGGGCATGCGCCACAGCCGCCTTCGCGATATCGACCGGACTGTGGTTCGTCCCCATCGAGAAGACCTCAACCTCCTGCTTCGCACCGTTGATCTGCAGCTGCTCAACGGCTGCCGGACGGTAAATATCGCAGGCAACCAGAAGCGGCTTGTAGCCCTTGATCTTCCATTTGCCGGCGAGCTTTGCGGTCGTGGTCGTCTTACCTGCGCCCTGAAGACCAGCCATCAGGATGATGGTAATCTCATTACGAGGCTTTAAAGGGACCTCTGTGATCTCGGAACCCATCAGGTCGACGAGCTCCTGATTGACAATCTTGATGACCATCTGACCGGGTGTCAGGCTAGTCATGACATCCTGTCCGACGGCCCTCTCCTCGATCTTCTTGATAAACTGCTTGACAACCTTGAAATTGACATCGGCCTCCAAAAGAGCCATCTTGACCTCTTTGCAGGCGGTCTTGACATCCGCCTCGGTCAGCCGTCCTTTGCCGCGGAGGTTTTTGAAAATATTCTGCAGTTTATCGGATAAGCTTTCAAAAGCCATTGGCACTCTCCATCCTATACTCTTTCAAACAAAGACAGCCCTTGCCGCCCTGCTTTGAAAGAGGCTAAAGCTCTTTGATCTTTACGGCTGCCCTCTCGATTTCCGAGAGCGCATCCAAGGTCTTACGGTCTGCATCGGAAAGCTCCTTGCGCAGATCCCCCGAGACTTGCAGGATCTCATCGGCAAGCGCCTTCGTCATGCGGAATTTCTCCACGAGATGAAGCTTCTCCTCGTAGCCGGCCAGCGTATGGTCAACCCGGCGGACGACATCGTGGACACCCTGGCGGGAAATCCCGTAATCCGCAGCCGCCTCGCTAAGAGAAAGATCATTGAAAACAATGTCCTCATAGATCTCCTTCTGCCGGTCGGTGAGCAGCTCCCCGTAAAAATCATAGAGCATGGTTTGTTCGACAATCTTTTCCATGACAATCACCTTGGGCATCATACACGAAACCCCGATGACTGTCAAGTGTTTTTTCTTGACACCGCAAAATTCCCTGTAAAAAGAGAACAAGCCCCGTCGATGCGGAGCTTTTCTCGTGGAGGGTATTCGAAAGAAAGGAAGTCAAACCATAAATTCGGTTTAACTGTTTTTGACAAATTCATTGCCGCACTTCCGGCAGGTGATCGCGATCTTTCCCTTTCCGCGGGGAACCCGGATCTTCTGTCCGCAAGCCGGGCATTTATAAATATGATACTGCTTACGCTGGGACAGCTCATATTTCAACTTCGCCCACCGGTCACGCAGACCGCTGGTCTTCTCTAAGAAAAGCCGGTTCTCCTGATATCTCTTCGTGATATTCCGTGAAAGCATCCGGAAATAGACAAGGACGATCAGGATCAAGGTGATCACATTCAGGACATTATTATGAACAAACAACTGCACCAGAATCAGCGCAATCGTCACATACATCAGGGTACGATTCAGATCATCCATCCCATAACGACCCTGCATAAACTGATAAAGCTTCTGCCTCAGATTCTCAAACATTGTCTCATACCTTCTCTCATCCCGGTCTCCCCGACCAGCTTTTTACCCATTATATAATCCCAAAAAGCATTGTCAATCAGCCCAAAAACAA
>CAMOGO010000059.1 GCA_946614075.1 uncultured Lachnospiraceae bacterium
TTACGCTGCAGGGAAATCTGGATCGAGCCGCCTTCGGGAGTGTACTTGACGGCATTGTCCAAAAGGATCGAGACGAGCTGACGGATCTCGCTCTCGACACCGTTCAGGGTAATGCCTTCTTCGATCCGGGTGCGCAGCGTGATGCCGGCGGCGGCTGCGGAAGCTGCAAATGGCTCAGTGCTCTCTGCTACGGCGTCGGTCAGGGAGAAATCGACGCGAGGCACCTGACGGTTTTCCTCCTCCATGCGGGAGAGGGCGACCAGGTGATTGGTGAGCTCACGCAGGCGGCTGACCTGCCGATGGATGCTCTGCGTCCATTCATCCTCGCCTTTATCCATCTCGAGAATCTCTGTGTTGGCATCGATGATGGTAAGGGGCGTCTTGATCTCGTGGCTGGCGTCGGTGATGAAGCGTTTTTGCTTTTCGTAGCTTTCCGAGATCGGTCTCAGGATGACCGAGGAGAAGGCGACGATCAGCAGGAAAACGCAGAATGTGCCGATCAAAGAGATCAGGATGCTGGCGAAAAGGAAGGTCCGGAAGGTTCCGAGACTCCGGCTGCAGTCGACAAAGATGACCAGATCCCCGCTGTCGGTATCGGAGACTGAGTAGCGGTAGGAGTCGTAAAAGGCATTCTTTGTGCGGCCCTGGACCTCGGCTGCCATTTCGGCGGCTTTGGTTTCGTCGATGGCGGCGATGGAGCCGGTGTCGGCGGAAAGGAGCGTGCCGTCTTCTGCGAGGAGAACGGAGAAGAAACGGGTCTCGTAAGGAGTCTCCTCGGTGATCTCGAGAAAGTTGCCGAAGGCCCTGTTTCCGTAACCGGAGCCCCGACTGTTTCCCGTGTATGAGCCTTGCGAGGCATCCGATGCAAAGATTTCTCCATCCGGCAGGGCGGGAGGGGTTTCGCCGGCTGCAAAGATCTCACCGTCCCGCAGTGCAGGAGGGGTTTCGCCGGGCGCGAAGGTTTCTCCATCCGGCAGGGCAGGCACCGTCTCGCTGGGGATCATGCCATCGGATGGCAGCTGCCCGTTCTCGAAAGGGGCGCCTTTTCCTGCCATCTCATTTGGCCGGAAGTCCCCGGGAAAGCGGCCGCCGCCCTCAGCGAGCATCTCGAGCAGGACATCGGCGTTCCGGACGATATTGTGATAGTTGTAGGCGTTGATGGCCGTCATGAGGATCGTAAGGACGAGCATGACCGAGCAGGTCGCGATCAGGATGAAACGGCGGCGGATCCGGCGGATCATGCCTGAACCTCCAGCGAGTAGCCCGCGTTGCGCGTGGCTTTGATCGTGACATTGGCATTCAGGGCGGTCAGCTTTTTCCGCAGGTAGGACAGATAGACCCAGACCACGTTGATCTCGGTATCGGTATCATAGCCCCAGATTTTTTCCATAAAGCGCTCCGCGGAGATCAGCTGGCGCGGGTTCAGCATGAACATCTCCATCATCTGGAATTCCTTGTTGGCAAGCTTAAAGGAGCCGGAGGCGGAGGAAAGCTCGTAGGTCGAGCGGTTTAAAGAAATATTTCCGATGGTGAGGACGGGGTCTGAGACCGGGGCCTGGCGGCGTGTCATCGCTCGGATCCGCGCGAGAAGCTCCTTGGAGGAGAAGGGCTTGGTCAGATAGTCGTCCGCGCCGGCGTCAAGGCCCTCGACGCGGTCGTCGATCTCGGCCTTCGCCGTGAGGATCAGGACCGGGAGGTCGCTGCCCTTCGCCCGGAGCTTTTTGAGGACAGTGATGCCGTCCATTTTCGGCATCATGACGTCCAATATGGCTCCGTCGTAGGTGTCGCTTTCCAGGTAATCGAGGGCGTCTTTGCCATTGTAGACCGGGTCGACGGAATAATTATTATGCCTCAGGATGGTGCAAAGGGCATTGGACAGTTCTTTTTCATCTTCTGCAAGCAATAATCTCATGGGGGTACTCCTGTCAAATGACATATCTGCGCCGTAAGCTTTTGCTTCCGGCTTTTGCTGTTTTCACGTAACATCATAATGGTTTTGCGTTTAACCCGCAAGAAAAACGTTGGTTTTTACTCCGGGTCCTCTATCAGATCATCTACTCTGATCTGATAGAGCTTTGCGAGGCGGATCGCAGCATCGAGAGGGATGCTGCAGCGTCCTGTCTCATAGTGCTCATACGCTGACCTTGTGAGGCCCAGGTACTTCGCTACGTATGCCTGCGTGTGGTGATGCTCGCGGCGAAGCTGTTTCAGACGCTCGTTATTCATGTCGTGACCTCCTTTCCCTGATGATTGCAAGGAAAGAATGACACAACTAAAACGCCTGCGACCAGAAGAAAAACGACACAAAACAGCAAAAACGTGAATCAACCATGAAGATGGTCGGCCTCGACCGCCTGTTTTTCATTAATATAGAAGAAACGCTTTTGCCAGAAATCCGAGAAATGCTTGATTTTGGCAGACTCTTCCTATATACTTACGTCGGCTCAAGACTTACTATTGTCTAAGGAGGACATTACTTATGGTAAAAGCGATTGTCGGCGCCTGCTGGGGCGATGAGGGAAAAGGTAAAATCACGGATATGCTGGCTGCGGAGTCGGACATCATCGTTCGTTTCCAGGGCGGCAGCAATGCTGGTCATACAATCATCAATAATTACGGAAAGTTCGCACTGCACCTTCTGCCGTCCGGTGTTTTCTACGGACACACGACGAGTGTGATCGGCAATGGTGTCGCGCTGAATATTCCCTACCTGCTGAATGAGATCCACGATCTGGAGAGCAAGGGGGTTCCGACTCCTAAGATTCTCGTATCTGACCGTGCGCAGATCATGATGCCGTATCATATCCTTCTGGATACCTACGAGGAGGCGAGACTGGCCGGGAAGTCCTTTGGATCGACCAAGTCCGGCATCGCACCTTTTTACAGTGACAAATACGCCAAGATCGGTTTCCAGGTGAGCGAGCTTTTCGGAAGCGAGGAGGAGCTGCGCGACAAGGTAAACCGTGTCTGCGAGATCAAAAATGTGCTGATCGAGCATCTGTATCATCAGCCGAAGCTGGATCCGGACGAGGTTTTCGCAACTCTCCTGGAGTACCGCGAGATGGTTCGTCCGTATGTCTGCGATACCAGCGCATTCCTGCGTCAGGCCATCGCCGATGGGAAAAATATCCTGCTCGAGGGCCAGCTTGGTTCTTTGAAGGATCCGGATCACGGCATCTATCCGATGGTTACGTCATCCTCTACGCTGGCAGCCTACGGCGCGATCGGCGCAGGCATCCCTCCGTATGAGATCAAGTCGATCACCGCTGTCGTCAAGGCATACTCCTCCGCAGTCGGAGCAGGCGCCTTTGTCAGCGAGATTTTCGGCGAGGAGGCCAATGAGCTGAGAAACCGCGGCGGAGACGGCGGCGAGTTTGGTGCGACGACCGGTCGTCCGCGCCGCATGGGCTGGTTTGACGCTGTCGCAGCACGCTATGGCTGCAAGATTCAGGGCGCGACCGAGATCGCTTTCACGGTTGTCGATGTCCTGGGCTATCTGGATGAGCTTCCGATCTGCGTTGGCTACGAGGTCGACGGACAGGTCCTGACCGATTTCCCGACCACCTCTCTCCTGGAGCGCGCGAAGCCGGTCTATGAGAAGCTTCCGGGCTGGAAGTGCGATATCCGCGGTATCCGCAAGTATGAGGATCTGCCGGAGAATTGCCGTCGTTACATCGAGCGGATCGAGGAGCTGATCGGCGTACCGGTCACCATGGTCTCCAATGGACCGGGACGTGATGATATTATTATGAAAGCGGAGTGAGGATGCTACGAATACTTAGCAAGCACAAGCGTAAGCGCAGTGCGAGCTTAGTATGAGTGTATGCACAGCAGAGCGGAAGACTGTCAGAGGAGCTTGCTCATGTGACAGGCAATCGCGCGACGCGTACGCTTTCATAGAAGAAAGGAAATAAAAATGCCAAAGATTTATGCCTGCATGGCGGAGGGCCTGGAGGAGGTCGAGTGTCTGGCAGCGGTCGATGTAATGCGCCGCGCGGGACTTGACGTAACGCTCGCATCCATGAGCGATCGCCGCATGGTGACGGGTTCCCACCATTTTACGATTACAGCGGACGAGATGTTCGATGAGGAAAAGGCCCTTGAGGCGGACATGATTTTCCTGCCGGGCGGAATGCCTGGAACGACGAACCTGAAGGAACATGAGGGACTCCGCAGGGTGCTTTGCGCCTTTGCCGCCACGGAGGGCAAGAGACTCGCCGCGATCTGCGCGGCTCCGACGGTCCTTGGCGTGAACGGACTTCTGGAGGGTGTGCGTGCGACGTGCTATCCCGGGTGTGAAGGGGAGCTTACAGGGGCGATCCTGACGGATGCGCAGGTGGTGACCGACGGACGTTTTACGACGGGACGCGGCCTCGGCGCGGCGCTGGATCTGGGACTGGAGGTTGTCCGGATTTATCTGGGCGAGGAGACCTCCACGGCACTTCGCAGAAAAATCCAGTACCGGTAAGACGGACATCACAAAAACGCGGATGCAACGCTTCGCGCTGCTCCCTATCATATGAAAGCGTACGCATCACGCCGCTTTCATTAAGAAGTTCATAAGAGATTTCATCCTTTATTAAGAAGGATTCCATTTACAAAACATATGACAATGTGCTATAATAGCCCATTGCCGGCGGTCTCTTGCCGATATAAGGGGCTGCAAATCGATGAAGGAGGACCGTAAAGGTGAGTGTACAGGTAGAAAATTTGGAAAAGAGCATGGCCAGAATGACCATTGAGATTCCGACAGAGGATTTTGAGAAGGCAATTGAGAAGACTTATCAGAAGAACAAGAATAGATTCAACGTTCCCGGCTTCCGCAAGGGCAAGGTTCCGCGCAAGATGATCGAGAAGATGTACGGTGTAGGCGTTTTCTATGAGGATGCTTTCAACGATGTTCTTCCGGGCGCTTACGAGGAGGCCTGCAAGGAGAGCGGACTGGACATTACGTCTGAGCCGAATATCAATATTACGAAGATGGCTCCCGGCGAGCCGGTCGTCTTTACCGCGATGGTCGCTGTAAAGCCGGAGGTTACCCTGGGCGACTACAAGGGACTTGAGGTTCCGAAGATGGACCTTGAGGTTACCGAGGATGACATCCTTGCCGAGATCCGCAAGGAGCAGGAGAAGAATGCTGTTCAGGAGGTCGTTGACCGTCCGATCGAGAATGGCGACATCGCAGTCATCGATTTCAAGGGCTTCGTGGATGGCGAGGCATTCGAAGGCGGCGAGGGCGAGGGCTTCCCGCTGACCATCGGCTCCGGCCAGTTTATCCCGGGCTTCGAGGAGCAGCTGATCGGAAAGAAGGGCGGCGAGGACGTCGATGTCAATGTTACCTTCCCGACCCCTTATCAGGCAAAGGAGCTTGAGGGCAAGGACGCTACCTTCAAGGTCAGCATCCAGGAGGTAAAGGCAAAGAAGTATCCGGAGCTTGACGATGATTTCGCAAGCGACGTTTCCGAGTTTGAGACTCTTGACGAGTACAAGGCAGACGTAAAGGCTAAACTCGAGGAGAAGAAGTCCTCCGCAGCCAAGACCGAGCGTGAGAATGCGCTGGTTGACAAGGCTGTCGAGAACATGACCGTCGAGATCCCGCAGCCGATGATCCAGACTCAGGCAAAGCAGCTGATGAATGACTTCGGCATGAGACTGCAGCAGCAGGGTCTGACCCTGGAGCAGTACGCTAAGTTCACCGGCATGGATCAGAACGCTATGATGAAGGATTTCACGACCCAGGCTGAGAAGCGCATCAAGACCCGCCTGACGCTCGAGGCAATCGCAGCAGCAGAGGGTATCGCAGCTTCCGACGAGGATGTTCAGAAGCAGCTTGAGGATATGGCAAAGGCTTACGGTATGGAGGCCGAGACCCTGTCCAAGTACATGGGTGAGGAAGAGAAGAAGCAGATGGCAGAGGATGTTGCTGTCCAGAAGGCGATCGACTTCCTTGTCGCAAATTGTGTTGAGGCTTAAGCTTTTAGCCTTTCGGATTTGGTTCATAAGTGCCGGAGTCAGACTCCGGCACTTTTTCCCCATATAGAAACAGACTTTTGCGCAGGGCACACGCTTTTTCGCGCAAATGAAAAACACCACGTAAGAAAGGGAAAAAAATGAGTTTAGTACCTTATGTAGTAGAGCAGACCAGCCACGGCGAGAGATCCTATGATATCTACTCCCGTCTGCTGAAGGACCGCATTATTTTCCTCGGTGAGGAGGTCAATGAGACCACCGCAAGCCTTGTCGTTGCACAGCTCCTTTTCCTGGAGTCCGAGGATCCGAACAAGGATATCAACCTTTACATCAACAGCCCGGGCGGCTCTGTCACCGCGGGCATGGCGATTTATGACACGATGAACTACGTCAAGTGCGACGTTTCCACCATCTGCATCGGCATGGCAGCCAGCATGGGAGCCTTCCTCCTGTCCGGCGGCGCCAAGGGTAAGAGATTTGCCCTTCCGAACGCGGAGATCATGATCCATCAGCCCTCCGGCGGTGCTCAGGGCCAGGCGTCCGACATCAAGATTGTCGCGGACCGCATCATCGAGACCCGTCGCAAATTAAACGAGATTCTCGCGAAAAACACGGGGCAGCCGCTTGAGATCATTGAGCAGGATACCGAGAGAGACCACTATATGACGGCAGAGGAGGCAGTGGAGTACGGCCTCATCGACCAGGTAGTCGTCGCCCGTCAGTAAAGGAGGCTATATGGCGCCTAAATTTACAGATACCTGCCGCTGCTCTTTCTGCGGAAAGTCGCAGAATGAGGTGCGGAAGCTGATTGCAGGCCCGGACAATATCTACATCTGCGACGAGTGCGTCGATCTCTGCGAGGAGCTGATCAACGAGGACGCCGACTACGATGAGGATGATGTCGAAAAGGGAAATGACTTTGGCGTAAACCTGCGCAAGCCGAAGGAGATCAAGGCGTTCCTGGATGAGTATGTCATCGGCCAGGACGCAGCCAAGAAGGTCCTTTCCGTCGCCGTCTACAATCATTACAAGAGAATCACGAGCGCTGCGAATCTC